>USNU01000241.1 GCA_900556095.1 uncultured Bacteroidales bacterium
GTAGCAACCGAGGTTCTTCGACGGAAAGAAACTGGTGCAACCGATGTCGCCTATCGTTCCCGCCTGTTTAGTCATACCGTCTGCAAATGTATATTTGGCTCCGATAGCCTGACAAGCATCCTCTACCACAAAGAGACGGTGCTCATGGGCAATCGCCATAATCTCCTGCATATTAGCACATTGCCCGAACAGATGTACCGGTACAATGGCTTTTGTACGCGGCGTAATCGCCCTGCGGACCGCCTCTGCCGACATATTCATCGTCTCCCAATCCACATCCACTACAACAGGCGTCAGCCCCAGAAGTGCCACCACCTCGGCGGTAGCAATAAACGTGAAAGTAGGAGTAATGACCTCGTCGCCCTTCTGCAACCCGAGCCCCATCAGCGCGATTTGCAATGCATCTGTACCATTGCCCACGGTTATCACGTGTTTAGCACCCGTGTATGATTCCAGGCGGGTTTGAAAATCCGTTACTTTCTGCCCTTTCACAAATGCGGCACTGTCAATCACTTCCTGTATGCCACGATCAATATCCGCCTTGATATGCTGATACTGCGTCTGCAAATCCACCATCTGTATCTTTTTCATCCTACCACACCATTATTAACATTCTGTATATCACCTTTCTACAATAAATTCCACCTCGTTCGGATACGCACGTGCGCTCAATATATAGGGATTGGTGTATCTTACCTCCACACCTAATGTCTCTGCACTATCGGCGGGATATTCACACTGCGCCACCACATCATCGGCGTTCACATCGCCGAATCGGCTCATTCCCACTTGCACGGTTACCTCCGTCTCTTGCGGGAAAAGACGCACAAACTCTCCTTCCGGCACATTCTGCACCACTATAGGCACGACAAATGCCTTTTCCGTAAAACGCTCGGCAACCACGGTTAGGGAGACACTGTCTTTGCCCACACGCACCCCCTTGGGTACCTGCAGAGCCACACGCGCCACCGTGGTATCTTTCAGTTCGCTCAACGCCACCCACTCGCTGTGTATCACACGGATGGTATCAAGCACATCTTTTCGCCCGTACACTTTCACATACTCGGGCGACAATTTCGGGTCGCCCGCCATATAGTAATCCCTTGCCGGCTGCACATTCCCGTCCCACTCAATAGGAAGCAAACGCTCATCCTGCCGGTAATAGTTGCATACTATCTGCTCCGGCGTAACGGATTGCAACTTACTGGTGCCCTGCAATATATCCGTTATACTACGGCGTATTACATCAGACGAGATACGTATTGTACCCTTGTCACCATGGATTTGATTGCTCAGGTCTATCGTCAGTTGCGGACGTTCCGTGCGATACGTATGGAGACGATAGCCTGCATCGCGTACATCAACGAGCAGAGTGTCCGGCAAGCGATTTTTCTCTATTCCCACATTCTCAGGAATACCGGCATAGGAAACGATAACGGGTATCGTGGCATTCCGTACCGATTGCAGCGCATGCCCGTACCAGAGGGCTGTTGCCAGAAGTACAAAGAACAAGAAAGTAAGTATATCACCCCAATGCGTTTCTTTCATCAGGGTGATACACCATTTCTTCAGTCGTTGCAATACGTCCTTGCCCATACCGAACCCAATAACGTATAATTATATGGTTAATTCGTGATTAATTATATGTTTCAAGAACATCTAATTAACGTCTGATTAACACGTTAATCAACGTTTCCTACAAATTTACTTCTTCTCGTCTTTCGGTGCAGTCTGAGCGTCGGCAGCATCAGCAAACACACTGTCTTTCGAAACCTTGATGGTTACATCTTTGGCAATAGTGATGATAAAAGCGTTTTCTTGAACCTCTTTAATCTCACCATAGATACCGCCCGCGGTAACCACCTTGTCGCCTTTTTTCATTGCCTCGCGTTGTTTCTGCAACTCTTTCTGTTTTTTGGTCTGAGGACGAATCATAAAGAAATACATCACCACAAAGATCAAAATCATCATTACCCAGAAACTCCATTGGCTCGCACCTTGGTTAGCAGCCGTTTCGGCTTGCAACATAATCAAATTAAGCATATTGTTTTTATTGTTTGGTTATTATTTCAATGTAACCGCTTTTACCAGTGTATTGTCCTGCTTCATCTCACGCAGAATCTCGTTCAGAATACCATTGATAAAAATATAACTCTTCTCGCCGGAATACTCCTTGCCCAACTCGATATACTCGTTGAACGACACCTCGAGAGCTATGTTCGGAAAATTCAGTATCTCTGCCAGTGCCACCTCGAGTATGATTCTATCCATGTAGGCGATGCGCTCGGCGTCCCAGTTTTTCAAGTGGGAGTTGATCAAGTTCTCGTATTCCTCATGCCCCCTTATGGCATAGCCGAGCAGTTCTTGGGCGAAACTCAATTCCTCATTGCTGTCAAACTCTTTGAGCAGTTCCTGCCCGGAAGCAGAGTCTTCTTTGAAACGTTTGATGGTCTTGATGACATAACTCAATACAACATTCAGGTCGGTCGTCCAGTTGGAGCGGTCCAATACCACCTCCATTTCGTCCAAAGCCTCAACCATAGCCTCGCTCTCGGGTACCAAACTTTCAAAAATGCTTCGCCAAACCTTCTTGTCGTCATCATAAGTGCAGGTCTCTGCCGACATATAGTCTTTGTAGAACCGGCTATCCAACAATTGTTTATAGATTGCCGTTGTGGCATTCATACCCGCATTCCAATCCAAATGATAATTGTCCAAATGGTTGCGAAGTGCCCGATTGCCGAATATCTGCCGTGCAAAGCGGTTTTCTACAAAACGGCGGTTGGCCACATAGTCGGTATGAAGCACTTTCGCCCGCGCCTCCGCCTGCGCAATCTGCCCCTCCGCATACGCCGTCAGTTCATTTACAAAGTCCAACAGAACCATATACAGGTCGTAGGTACTGTCGAAACTTTTTCCCAATTCTTTTTGTGCAGTCAGCGAGGTTTTATCCCCGTCCTGGTAGAAAGCGAACAGCGTTTGCACGACGCGGGTTCGCACCATTGTTCTATTGATCATTCTGTTTGTATTACGTTCACAATCTTTTTTTGTGCTATTTGCCCGCAGGCAACGCACCACAAATTACGTGCAAAATTACACAAAAATTTTGTACTATGCAAAAAACGCAGTACTTTTGCCGCCGTTAATTT
>USNU01000242.1 GCA_900556095.1 uncultured Bacteroidales bacterium
ACAAAAGGACTTACAGATTATGATATGATTATAACTGCGTGATCAAAAAATCCACAGCCTCCAATAACGGAAGCAAATCATTCTTAATAACCCCATACACAAATTCAGCGTCTATATCAAAATAACCATGGGCTATATGATTTCGCATAGCCATTACTTCCTGCCATGGTATTTCCGGACGAAGTAACAATAACTGCCCCTCTGTTCGCTTATCCACTTTCTTGAGCCCTTCGCCGATAGTTTCTATCAGCATACAATTAGCAGCCAAACGTCTCATCCCTTCGGAAGAATGCAACCAATCATCTACGCTCACCACATCGGTATTCCACTCATTTAGTTGTATGATTGCCGATTGAATTTGCGATAATGTGCGTTTTGCCAATTCACGCTGCTCCGAAGATAGTGATACCATTTTTCTCTACTTGGTTTAGAAAGTACGTACTGAGGTTGCTGTGCTTGCGGATTAAATCTACATTGCAGCCCAATAATTTCTCTAAAAACAATTGTGCCCCGCAAACCTCTTTCATTGTAGCAGGCATCTCAACAAAAATATCCACATCGCTGTCTTCCCGCTGCTCGCCGCGTGCCACAGAACCGAAAAGACGCATATACGATATGCCAAACCGCGTTTGTAGTTCAGCAGCATGTGCCCGAAGCGTATCTATGTAATATTGTGTACTATTCATAGCAACAATTTTTCATAAATAAAACATTAAAACGATTGTGCAGGCATATTATCTGTCAGTTTCTACAAGTACGAAACAATAGAGAAACTATACTTATTCTTTAATCATTATTACTATCCGACTGCAAAATTACGATAAATTTTTCGTTTGTACAAACTAAAATAACTTGCAAATCCCACTTTTCTATATTTTGCTATTTTTTCTTATCTTTCTTGTCTTTTTGACCAAAGATGGAGAAATGGACATAGCGTTTCGGGTTCGCCTTAAGGTCGGTAAGGAGCGAATCAGCAGAAACGACAGTGGCATCAATGTTCCGGTAGAGCGATTTGTCGTGGAGCAACAAACCGAGTGTACCATTATCCGAATTGACGTCCGCCAATGTAGTGTTCACCTGTGCCACAGCCGAATCCACACGTGCCACCGTAGCGGCAATGTCCGCCCCATTGATGTCCGATGCTATCTGCTTGATGCTATTGATAGTGCTGTCTGCATTGTCTACAATCTGCGGTACCTTGTGTGCCATCAGTCCTTTGAGGGCGCGCGAAACAGTCGTCAAATCAGATGATATATTGTCCACATTTGATAATGTGTTCGCCAGGTGGTCGTTGTCCAACTGCGTGTTGAGTTGTGCCACCAAAGAATCAATACCGTCAACAGCATTTCCCAAGGAAGCCAGCACGTTCACTTGCAGGTCCTCCAACAAACCGGGGACATAGACGGTGGGCAATATCTCGCCCGACTTGCACAAGTCCTGACCGGAAACAGCGGGCAGTTGCAACTCAATAGCCATACCACCAAGCAGTCCGTCCGTTACAAGTGCCATCTTTGTACCGCGCGGCAGATTGATGTCGCGATTGACGGATATTTCTACCGTAAAGGCACTATCACGCGCAAAATCGTACTTGATACTATTCACTTGCCCCACCTTATAACCGCGTATCATCACGGGTGCCTGTTCCTCCAGACCATGAACATTATCAAATACGCCGTTGAAAGCGTACATCGATGAAAAGATATTGACTCCTTTCAAAAAATTGAAGCCAAAAAACAATAAGAAGATACAAACAACGGCAAGGACGCCGACTTTTATTTCACGAGCGTATTTCATATTCTGTTATTTTTCCAATTTAATAATCCAACAATCGGGGAATTGTTTGCGAACCTCTTTTTGGGTACGCACCACGGCTTCACGGTCAGCCGATTCACCGTAGTAGTATTTATACCAGCCATCCACTTGCAAACATTGGCATTTCAAGCCGTGCAGACGCGCATCCTTGTCGGAAACGGGTGTACGGGATGCCAAGATTTGGATGGCATAGGTAGTGCTTTTTTTCTCCGCAGCGGCAGGAGACACAGCGACTGAGTCCGGCGATGCAGTTCGAACCGTATCTTGCACGGGGACAGGATATTGTGTCTCGACAGGCGTTGCCTTCGCCGATGCGGTACGATGCGTAAACTGCGCAAAGGCATTGCACAACGACTGCGCCATATCGCGTTGCCCTTTCTCGGAGGCAAGATATTTTTCCTCGGCAGGATTGGAGATAAATCCCATCTCAAGCAGGATACTCGGACACGCCGACTTGAGCAGCACCCAAAATGCCGCCTGACGAACCCCGCGTTCCGCACGATGCAGTTTCTCCACAAACTGGCGTTGCACCAATGTGGCAAACTGAAGCGATTGGTCCATATAGGCATTCTGCATCAGTTCGAACATAATATACGAGTCAATCGAATTGGGGTCAAACCCCTGGTAAGCCGTTTGATAATCCGCCTCCAATTTGATGACAGAGTTCTCGCGCATAGCCACATCAAGGTTCTTATCCATCTTCTCCGTACCGAGAATAAATGTCTCCACACCCTCTGCGGCTTTGGACTCAGATGAGTTGGTATGAATGCAAATGAAGAGGTCGGCACTATTGCTGTTTACAATGTCGGCACGCTTCTGCAAGGGAAGGAAAATATCAGTTTGGCGCGTATAGACCACGTTGACATCGGGAAACTGCTCCTTGATCATCTTGCCCGTAAGCAATGCTACATCCAGATTCAGATTCTTCTCCAAAGCAATCTTGCCTATGGCTCCCGGGTCTTTGCCGCCATGCCCAGCATCAATGACCACCGTAAAAGGTTTGTCGGGCACGCCCTTCGCCAAGGCAGGCGATATAACGAGCAATGATAAAACAATATATATGAGTACTTTTTTAGACATACCGACTGAATTTGCTGCAAAGTTACTGCATTTTTTTCAATTTACCAAGTGTTTGCCGGTCTATCTTAAAAATTGATATGTTTTGAGTGACGAGCAAGCACCCGCTATCCACCTGACATCCACCTGACATCCACCCGACTTTTCAATGCACAAGGTACAATGCCGAATGCGTAATGGAATCTTAACAAAACGCACTTTTTTGCATG
>USNU01000243.1 GCA_900556095.1 uncultured Bacteroidales bacterium
CTTTCAAATTTTGTATTGTGATGCTTGCTTCGTCTTTGTTGGTGCGTACGCCTGCCGATACTTGTTTGCCGTCCCATTGCATCATTTTCAGTACGGGTTGGCGCTCACCTGTTGCGAGATACATTGCGGCATTGGCTCCGCCGGACACACGCACCTTCGCCAAGAAAAGTCCCTTTGAGGTTTGGAACGTATCTGCCGTTTGCAGCACATCGCTCGTCCATGCAAAGTCCTTGGTGATAAAACCCTTCGTGGGGTGCCAAGCCGATGCGGTAACATTTTCTTTTTTTGTTTCTACCGACAATATACTACCTGCGGCAAACGCATTTTTTCCATAGTTGTATGCTGCTTGTTCATTGTAATACGAATGGTCGGTTTTCAGATTTTTATTCGTGTAGTGGAAACCGCTCTTCCATACACTCATTTGCTCACATTCATCTTCAAACAGGGTTCTATAACTCTCCCAATCAGCAATCTGTCGGGCATCTTGCGACAAGTAGAAGCGGATGTTGTCCGTATTCTTCAGTTCTGTGTATCGTGCGTCCTGTTTGCTCTCGTCGGTGGTGTACCAGCGTTTCGGATTTGCCCAAAAAGCATTGCTTTTCTCAAACTCCTCGGTGTGTATTTCCGCATCCAGATGTAGGTACTCGGGTACTTTGGGGGATTGTACACTCTTGTGATACCACTTGGCTTTCAGCGATTTATCTATCGCTTTATATCCTTGCAGTTCGCTCGACGCTGCAACCGCCTCTTTGTCTTGTAGTTGCGCATATTGTCCGCTCTTTGCAAACTCTATATATTGGCGAAAATTCTCTGACGACATAGCCCAACTATACCCCCGAACCGCAATCGATCGACGGAGACTGCCATAGCGCGACATTTTTTTGTACTCGTCCGTGTCGCGATATTTGCGGTGGAGCAAATAGTTCTTGTTGTCTTGAAACTCTTTCGTCTCTACTACTTTTTTAAGGTCTTGAAATTCTTTGAGTTCCGCCGATTGCTCAACGCGACGATAGCGTTGAATATCGTTTTTGATTTGCTCCATACGCTGCTCAAACTTGGCAGTCGAGAGAGTGTCGCTCTTTAAATTAGTTTGCTGGTTCATATAAGTGTATTATTTAAGTGTAGTAAAAAGTTGGTCTAAAGTATCTACGTAGATAGGCTTATAACTCTCCTGCTCGGGGATAAACGCCAGCGCACGCATATGATCTGTCTGTAGGCGTAGGCCATTATAAAATCCCTGATAATTAAGCACATATAGTGGCTTGCGATGTTCTCCAACCGTACCGCTTGCCACTACGTCCATCATTTCGTCCAATGTACCGTAACTGCCCGGCAGGCACACAAAACAATCTGCCAACTTTCGCATTTGCTGTTTGCGGTCGTTCATTGTCTCTACCGTGTAGAGTTCATCGCAGTTGTCAGCCTGACGATGGGCGGCAATAATGCGTTTGGGTACCACGCCTATCACTTTCCCGCCATTCATTTTCGTTGCATTGCTCACGCGCGTCATCAATCCGCCTGTGGCACCACCGTATATCAAGGTGTGCCCCTCTCGGGCAATCCACGCACCCAACTGATCGCCGAGCAACTTATAGTCCTCCGCAATTTTGTCTTTGGCACTGCAATAAACGGCGATGTTCATACTGATGACGAATGGAAATTTACAGATTGTGTATCAAGCGTCAATGTTGGCGTAGGTGGCGTTTTCTTCGATAAACTCGCGACGCCATCAGCATAGCAATGGTGTGGTCGGCTTCGGCAGCGTTTTCGATAGTTACTTTTTTCAGCAAGCGACGCTCTGGATCCATAGTCGTCTCCCAAAGTTGCTCATCCGACATCTCACCCAAACCTTTGTATCGCTGCGTCTTAATCTGTTTCTCGTCGCCATTTCCGTATTTCTTGATGAAATCGAAACGTTGTTGGTCTGTCCAGCAATACTCCTTGTAGTTACCTTTCGAACACATATAGAGTGGTGCCAAAGCGATGTATAGGTGTCCTTGCTCTATTACCTCTTTCATGTGGCGGAAGAATAATGTCAGGATCAGTGTGGCAATATGCGCACCATCGACATCGGCACCCGCCATAATGATTACTTTATGATAGCGTATCTTGCTCAGGTTCAATGCTTTGGGATCATCTTCCGTACCGAAAGTGATACCGAGTGCGGTAAAAATATTGCGCACTTCCTCGCTCTCGAATACCTTGTGTTCCATGGCTTTCTCCACATTCAAGATCTTACCACGCAACGGCAAAATAGCTTGACATCTTCTATCGCGCCCCTTTTTCGCTGTACCGCCTGCCGAGTCTCCCTCCACGAGGAACAACTCGCATTCCGCGGGATCCTTGCTGGCACAATCTGCCAATTTTCCAGGCAGTCCGCCTCCGCTCAATGGCGACTTGCGCAACACGCTCTGACGAGCATTGCGGGCGGCAATACGTGCCTGTGCGGCAAGAATAACCTTCTCCACTATCTTCTTCGCATCATCGGGGTGCTCCTCCAAGTAGTTGGTCAGTGCTTCTGCCACTGCGGTCGAAACCATACCTGCCACCTCCGAGTTTCCGAGTTTTGTCTTGGTCTGTCCCTCGAATTGTGGTTCTGCCACCTTTACGGAGATAACCGCTGTCAGTCCCTCGCGGAAATCGTTCGGATCAATCGTTGAGTTGCCGTCTTTGTCTTTTAGTTTCGCTTTCTCCAGCAATTTGCTCTCCTCGGCGTATTTTTTCATCACACGTGTCAGTGCTGCACGGAAACCGGCTACGTGCGTACCGCCTTCTATCGTGTTGATGTTATTGACGTAGGAATGGAGGTTCTCGCTGTACGAAGTGTTGTACATGATGGCCACCTCAATAGGGATGCCAGCCTTCTCCGTGTTGAGATAAATGACGTCATTGAAGAGGTGGACACGAGAGGAATCGATGTAGCGCACAAATTCGCGCAGACCGTGTTCGGAATGGAACACTTCCTGACGGATATTGCCTTCGTCGTCCTTGCGCTCGTCGGTCAGCGTGATGGTGATACCTGCATTGAGGTAGGCCAGTTCGCGCATGCGGTTGGCAAGGATGTCATATTTAT
>USNU01000244.1 GCA_900556095.1 uncultured Bacteroidales bacterium
TCTGTTCCCAGTTCTCTATCACCTGCTGTGCGGTCTTCACCTCTTCCGAATTGTCACGCTCTTCCTCCTTCTCGCCATAAGGCAACGGCTTAGGATCGGGCGCTCCCACTTGCGAGGGATGATATACGTGGGGATGGCGGAATATGAGTTTGTCGACAAGCTTGTTGCAGACATCCGCCATGTCAAACTGCTGCTTCTCCTGACCTATCTTGGCATAGAAGCACACATGCAGCAGCACGTCGCCCAATTCCTTGCAGATATTCGGCTCGTCGTCCTTAAGCAGGGCGTCGCACAGTTCGAATGTCTCTTCTATGGTGTTGGGTCGAAGCGACTCGTTGGTCTGCTTGCGGTCCCACGGACATTTCTCGCGCAGGGTATCCATGACGGTGAGCAGGCGGTCGAATGCCGCTAACTGTTCCTCGCGGGTATGCAGTTGTTTTTCCATATAATTGATGTTTTTATTCTCCATTAATTCCCGTTAATTAACCACTAAAAAGCATTATCGGAAATTCTTAATTCTCAATGGCTATCCACCTATCATCCACCTGACTTTTTCATTATGCATTGTGCATAGCCAACTCCCCTTGCGGGGAAAGAGCGGCATACGTCCATTGCTGGAAGCAGTCGCCGAGGATGAGGACACGGCTGTTGCGGGTAATCTGCAGGTCGAGTTCAATATGCCTATGCCCGAAAACATAATAATCGTGATGCTTACCGATCCGCTCCTGCTCTTTGGCAAACAGCACCAATTCCTCTTGTTGCTCCCCCTTATACGGGCAGGGTTTCGCCAACTCTTTGCGGCGACTATCAGCCGCCCAATTGTAGCCAAACGCATTACCCCACTTAGGCGGCACGAGACGGAAAAGTTGCTGCAACGGACGCGAGTGGAACACGCGACGCAGGAACATAAATCTCTTGATTTTCTTGAGAATAAACGGCGGATAGAGTGTCTGCCAATCGGACGGCATTACCCCGTCGCCATGTCCGAGAAAGATGGTTTTGCCATAACAGGTAACGGTTCCCGGATTTCTATGAACGACTACTCCCGTGCGGCGGGCAAGCCAACCGAAAGTCCACAAATCATGGTTGCCGACAAAATAGTGTATGCGTATCCCCTTGCGGGTCATCGATTGCAGTTGGTCTAAAAACGGAGTATATTCTGCTTTCGTAAGCAGAGTGTCGTGCCAGAGGTATTCGTACCAGAAATCGAACATATCGCCCAACATATATACCGCCTCAGCATCCCGCTCCATACGGCGCAGCAAATCAACCACCTTCCGCTGATTGTCCGCCGCATCAGGCAATGCTCGCGAACCGAGATGTGCATCGCTTAGGAAATAAATCATAGCCGACTCATTACACATCGTTTACATCATTCCGAGTTCCAGTTTGGCTTCCTCGCTCATCATATCTTTACTCCATTCGGGCTCAAAGACGATGTTTACATTCACTTGCTTTATCCCCTCTACGCTACCTACTTTCTGGCGAATATCCTCCACCAGAAAATCGCCCGCAGGGCAACTGGGGGCTGTCAAGGTCATATCGATGTTGCAAGTGCCGTCGTCGGTAATATCAATCTTATAGATCAGCCCAAGATCGTATATATTCACGGGTATCTCGGGGTCGAACACCGTCTTAAGCATACGGAGTACCGCCTCTTCTTTCTGTAAAAATTCATTCATATCAGTATGTCGGTTAACGCCAAACAGACTGCAAAATTACTGCAAAAAAGTGAGATAGACAAACATTGTCCGCCGTTAATCAACAATTATTTCCGCTTCTCGCCAATTACTGATGGTGGTCTCTGCATCCGAGAGGGCTTGCTCCCGACCGACCTCATATTCTTTTAGGAGCAAGTCCGCAAGCGTTTGCGCCTCAAACGACGGCAGATGCTCCACCTCACGCCAGAGATATGCAGCCGACTCATTCATAGTTATCATCTTGTTGAAATTGATCAACTCCACGCTCTCGCCCACGAGAATAAACTCCTCGCCTAACGGCCGCAGCCGGAAACCTTGTTTTGCTTTCATCTATAGTTTGCCGTATTTGATTATTCTGTATATTGTTTTATGATAAAGCCACAAGAGTTGTTTTCTGTATGGCAACAGTCTGCGCCATAACCTGCCGCGCGTCAAAGGCTTACGCCATCCGCGGCAGTTCTCAATACGCACTACGAACCCGAGTATATCATCAGACAAGCACACCTCTTCGCCCGCCAGATTACCATCTCCCATCAGTATAACACATTTGCCATTCTCCTCCACCCGCACCACTCTATGCAACACATACTTTGCCGTCTGCGCATTAGGCATTGCAGATTGTGCCAACACTATATCCCCCACTCTTGCGGGGCGAAGTAACCGGCGCAGCACCACGCTGTCGCGACCGCCCTCTATCCAAGGGCGCATACTGGTGCCGTTGGGCGTGAAACGCACCTCGCGTCCCTCAGCAAGCAGACGCGCCAACTCAGGAATCAATATGTCGTTTGCCACAATATGCCCCATTGCGTTTGCAAAAATACTCTTTTTTTTGCATTCTCCCAAATCCGAGGGGAATTTAAGGTCCCCGTGTATCTGATATAACGAAGATTTTATGAAACAATAGCGGGATAGCGGCGCACAAAGCGGTGCTTTGCGCCACTATCCGCCGAAGAGGGGTACGGCACATTTAATGATTTTTTCACATAATAAGTTTGCACACCTCAAAAAATAGGCGTACCTTTGCACCCGAATACAGGTAATGTATAATTATTAACTAAATAAATCTTTTTTATTATGAAGAAATTTTTCTCATTCGTGGCTGTTCTCTGTATAGCAGTAGCAGCCAGTGCAAATGTCGTTTGGACTGAAACACTCGACAAAAATGGTACGTATATTAACAAAGATGATTTCAACGGCTATTGGCCATATGCAAGCCAATGGTGGGAGAAAGGCAACTTTGTACACGAGTACACCAATGTAGCAAGTTACACCTGCTCTATCCGTAGTAAAAAACTAAATAGCGACGCTTCCAACACCATCGGTTTCTATTTTGGTGCTACCAAG
>USNU01000245.1 GCA_900556095.1 uncultured Bacteroidales bacterium
TTTTCGGGTTCTGTTTTTTGTTATCCACCTGCACCACTACCGCCCGTACTGTTTCGCCTTTGCGGAAATAGTCGTTAGGTATCTGGTTCTGCTTCGGGAGGTAGAGTTCGTTGCCGTCTTCATCAAGGAGCAGCATCTCTTTCTTCCAAACCTGGTAGAGTTCACCGGACACGATTTGGCCGAGCATCTCGCTATACTTGATATAGATATTCTCTTTCTGCAACTCGAGAATCTTGCTGGCAAGAGTTTGGCGCAGATTGAGAATCATACGGCGTCCGAAGGATTGGAAATCCACTTTGTCGGTTACTTCCTCACCGATTTCCGCTTCGTCGTCAATCTTGAGTGCGTCGCTCAATGCGATTTGCGTATTAGGGTTAGCCACATCGTCGTCCTCCATTACGAGACGGTTACGATAGACCTCCAAGTCTCCTTTGTCGGGGTTGATAATCACGTCGTAGTTCGCATCCGAACCGTACATTTTTGCAATCACATTGCGGAACGAATCCTCCAGCACGTTGATAAACGTCTGGCGGTCAATGTTTTTGAGTTCCTTGAACTCCGAGAAAATATCAATCAGGTTGATTGAATTTTGTGCTTTTGCCATTGTTGTATATTTGTTCTTGTTTTATTAGTCGAATAGGGTTAATCAGTCCGATTGGGCAGATAGGGCTAATTAGAATTTGAGGTCGTACTTGGTGTACTTGACATCTCCATAGGCGAATGTATGGGTTATCATCTCATGCTGTTTACGTTTTTTGCCCTCTACGGCGACGAGTGTATCCACATCTACCGCAAAAGAATCTTCGTCCACACTCACCAACTGTCCGCGCAGTTTCTTTCCCTCCCGGGTCAACACCTCGACATCGTGTCCGATGTTTTTCTCATACTGCATCTTTGTCTTGAAAGGGTCGGTCAGGCTAACACTGCCTACCTCCAGCGAGTAGTCCTCTACGCCTGCTGCGTCCAACTGCTCCACCATATATTGGTTGAGCGCCCCGCAGAACTCCACGTCCACGCCCTGCAAGCGATCCACCTCAATCAGGATCTCATTTTGCGAGTTGATATCCAATGTAATCAGTGCATAGTCGGTATCTTTCAAATACTCCTGCACAAGGTGTTCCAGCAAAGATTTATCCATATTATTGCTTAGCGTTTTGTATCTATTTGTACATATGTTTCTGTAGTATTATCTACGAAATTGAGGGAACCGCTCGGTCCCCTCAATTCGAATCACGTTGCAAAGGTACGACATTTATTTGGATTACGCAAATAATCGTTCATTTTTCCCCAAAAAAGGCAGTTGCACAGCCTACAGGAAATGTTAGCGGCTGATTGTGGCGCGCACTATGCACAAAGCGGTGCTTTGCGCCACTATCAGCCGAATGGTATCGCAAAGGTCCGTTTGCCCCATAGTCGGGTTTGCTGAATGTACCGTGTATCTATCGTGTATCTCTCGTATATCTACCGTAAAAATACCGTAGTTGCCGGCGTGAGGTCGGCGGAAAGGTAACGAGAAGATAGCGGGAGGATAGCAGGAGGATAGTATATTCTGAAACAAAAAAGAGCAGACAGAGTTTATTCTGTCCGCTCTACAACAACCAGCAATCGATTTCTTATATAATCAGGTGATTATTATTCAATTGGTTGATTATTTCTTATATAATCGGGTGATTATTCTATGACTTTGCCTTGGGCATTATAACGGATACCATCACGGATGATAACCAATTGTCCGTTCTCAATGGTCTTAACGGCTGTTTTCACATTCTCAACCATAGGCAGCGCCGTTTCTGTGTTATTGTAGAAGTACACATTGTCGAAATAGCACGTAGAAGGCATTCCATCCCATTTGAGTTGGTATATCTTGGCGAGATCTATACCGTTATACTTTTCAGCAAGGTCTATATCCAAACTATTCCAACCTGCTACCAATGTAAATGTAGCCATACCGCCCGCACCCCAGATAGGCTGGAACATAATCGAAGCGGCTTCGGCAACATAAATATCCATGTGGATGTAGGGATAGTTTGCCAATTGAGCAATAGCCACATTGGCATTGAGTTCCCAACCCATATAGTTGCTGCCGGTGCAATAGAACGCCTTGTCGGTTTCAGAAAGATTTACTTCTTCAATCTTTGTTTTTTGTCCCCAACCGCCGATAGCCATCTTGGTGCCAGCGGTATAGACATCGGAATAGATAGAGAACACATTGGCAGCCGCACGTGTAGGAGCGACAGCAGGTGCGGGGTGCTCAACCGGTTCAACCGCAACAGCCTCGCCTACCTCTTTGATAGAGATATTGCTGATAGTGATTTTGGTTCCGGCAGCCGCATAACCAAAGTCAAAGACCATAATCTTGCTGTTTCCGGCAACGCCATTGCCTTTAGCAGAGGTAAAAACATAGTCGGCATCAGCAGGAAGTTCAATCTCTTGATTGGCATAAACGACCTCAGCCTTGTCGTCCATTTTCACCGTAACGCCGCCAAATGCTTTATTGGAATGGAACTTCATAGAGAGGATATAACTCTTAGCGGGGTCAAACGTTACATCGTGTTGCAGTTTCACTTGTCCTTGCCATTGTGCAACGAGGTTGCTCTGAATGTCGATGGAGATAGTACCCGTGGTGGCATCGTAGGTAGCCGTACTTTTACCATCCGGTGCCCAGTTTGGTGCAAAATACGTTTCTTTGATAGAAGCGTTAGCAGGGTTAAAGAGTTCTTTTTCCTCTGCGAAAGCCACTGTGCAAAGCAACATAGCGGCTACAAAAGTAAACATCTTTTTCATAAAAATGTGTGTTTAATTGGTTGTATAAAATTAGTTGTTTATTATTCCCTGCGCTATATATTGTCCATGCAGGGAAATGTGTATTTACTCCGTAATTGCGGTTGATTGTTTGCGTTTCCGACAAGCGATACGCAGCACATAGATTAGCAGAGCCAGTCCACACCATACATCCACATCTCCAATCGGTTGATGCAGTTTTGGGTTCTCAGGAGGGTTTTGTCCGCCAGTGGTAGGCGGCGGT
>USNU01000246.1 GCA_900556095.1 uncultured Bacteroidales bacterium
CCATGAATAACAGAAGGCACCTTGAGTGATTCGTCAGAAACGAGTGCCTTTGCCATGTTTGCCGTTTCGGGAAGCAACGCTAACACCTCATCGCACGACTGCAAACGATGCCTAAAATCGGGTACAAGACACCCCTCTATAGCCGGCATAAATTGGTTACCATATTGAGTTGTCAACAAGCGCTGCCGATCCCAATTGCCTTCTCTACCATTTTTGACATACATCACCAATTCATTTTCATCTCGAAGTGTTCCGAACGGGAGAGAACCGGTCAATAGTTCGTACATCATTACACCAAACGAAAATATATCCGTGGTAGGTAACACTGTAGCATCTCCATTTTTAGGATTTACCTGTTCCGGCGGCATATAAGCATATGTACCGAATATCTGAGTGGGTTTGCCCAAGATATTACGCTCCGTCATACGCTTGTTGCGGTCCCCTGATATTCCAAAATCCGTTAGTGCAGCAGTGCCATCTGCTTTTATGAGAACATTCTCCGGTTTTAAGTCCCTGTGTACTTTACCACATAGATGCAACGCCTTCAGCCCAAGCAGAATCTCGTGCGCGACCTTGTTCCAATCAGTATTCGGATTAGCACCTTTCAAATCTCCCCCTGGACATAATTCCATCACTATATACGGGTTGCCTTGAGCCAGACCGTGTCCTACAGCGTGTACCAGATAAGGACTATTAATACGCCCTGTCTCATATTCCATATCAAAACGATTGACCAACTGTTGCCGCATATCCGGGAGTATTTCCCATAGTTTGAGCAATTTGAGGGCGTAGTTATTTCCTGCATTATCCGAAACACAAAAGACCTTGCCGAAACTGCCTTCACCGAGTATTTTGGTAACGCGGTACTTGCCATCTACATAGTCGCCAATCGAAAAATCGCAACGGTCTGCCATAATCTAACAATTGAATACAAATACACGATTACCCATTAGAATACGGTCTCCATCTTTCAAGTCCATAGGATCCTGACAGAGAATATACGTTGTCTGCAGTTGCGAACAATCCTTGATATACCATTGTCCGTCTTCACACTTCAATTCCGCCTGTACATGACTGGTAATCGTATAATTTTCAGGGTCAAGATTGGCACGATTCAGTTGATGGATATTTCCACGGAACAAATGCTCTTGTGGAGCATCCTGTTCACCTTCCTCCACTATGGGAACAAGCGTACAACGTGGAGCATTCACACGCTGGCGACCTACTGCAATAGTACCTGTAAAGTCTTGCAGCTCTGCACCTGATTGCGGTTTCTCCGCCTTGAAGACAAATTTTCTGTCGCCCATTAGTAGCATATCGCCATCCATTACAAGAATTTCCCCCGTACAATGCAAGAATGTGTATTGCAACGCCGACTTATCCTGAATATACCATTTTTTCTTTTCTTCATCATAATCCATCACCGCTTGGACTTTGCTTGTAATAGTATGGTTCTTGGGATCGATATTGGCGCGATTCAATTCGTGATGTTTGCCCTCAAACTCCACCCGCTCAGGTGTTTCCCGTTCGTTGGGAAGATGTTGTGGCGTGAGCGAAAACCATATATCAGGGGTGATATTCATACCGGGCATAATAGTTCCGCCAAAGTCTTTCCTCGCATTAGGTACATCCCTTTCTACACCCAGATTCTGTTGCAATGCTTCACGCTGAGTCTCATTTCCTCCAATTTTAGCGGCCAAACTGCCATTATGACCTATTAAGTGGTGGCACTTTGGACAAACGGATACCCCGGGACGAAGCGGATAACCACACTCCGGGCAACGCCCATCATTAGCCGACATAGATCTGATTGGAGTCTCAGGATCTACTCCGCCAAATACACTTGCTTCATTGACTGTTTTGCTAAATGGAGACTCTGCACGGCTGCTCTCCACGGCAGTACCGGCATACCCTGCAGAGGATGCTGAAACAGAGGAATTCTGTTGTGAGGTACCTGCTGCAAGAGGAGTTCCACATTTCTCACAATTACTAAGTCCGTTGGGATTATCCCAACCACAATTACTACAACGCATAATTTTATTTCATTTGGATATTATAAACAATGATAACATCAGAATAATTGATATACAACTGCAGTTGTCCATCCGGTTGTTGACGCTGACGTATAGTACAACGCAATCCATTTTCATCAATACATTTAAGTGTAAAGGAATTTCCACCATCGCTTTCATTGACCATCTCACCATATTCGTAAATATCATATTCTTGTGGAGAACTGGAATAGATATTCACTCTGTCAATATTAGTATTTATTACAACTAAAATGTTTGTACTTTCCCAATCTGACCAGTTTGACCAATAGCCATAGTCATTTTGCGATTTGAAAGCCAGAGATGTTGCTTGATATTTGTAAACACCATCGGCATAAACCATTACTGCACCAAAGATACAGGCAGCGAACAAGGTAAATAGTTTTTTCATATTCGGATGTTTTTAAGATTGGACGTATATAGTTTATGGCATTATATGGCACATTTGTAACCTATGCGGTGTGTTTTTCCGTGTGTTTCTGTGTGTTTTCCCCTTTTAGC
Source organism: uncultured Bacteroidales bacterium (assembly GCA_900556095.1). Lineage (GTDB taxonomy): Bacteria > Bacteroidota > Bacteroidia > Bacteroidales > Paludibacteraceae > Colicola. Next base: position 2,553 of record USNU01000246.1, read on the forward strand.
CTACAATTGAGCACAAAAAAAACGTGGAATTCGACCGTCGTCGTTCCACGAATTGAGGCTGTCGCATTGCCTTGAGTAATAGAACCGACAACGCGAAGCCCACGCCAATATAAGACGATACGCATACCTACAACAAAACTACACTCTACCCAAGAGCATAGATAGGGAACGTTAGCAATGGTACTTGCGTACCACCTACAAGCAAAATGCCCGCGTCCCTACACAGGTTGCGAAATACACTTATATTCCGAGGACATCTATCGTTGCTAAGCCCTGATTACTCCAAAGAAACTGCGACATTTCAATTCGTCAGAACAGAGCGCAATAAACGCCTTTCATTATGTCTGCGAAGCCCATCCCATTGATGTCTTGCGGGCTTAATGCTCGCTTGCGCAAGCCATAATACCCACCCCACACCTCTGCGTGAACTTCCTTTTGTCT
>USNU01000247.1 GCA_900556095.1 uncultured Bacteroidales bacterium
TTTTCTTTTTCACAAGATACGGCGACCAGTTGTTAAACACCTGCAAGCGGCCAATATGTACATCGCGCTCCTGAATATATATCCATGTATCGGGTACACGATGATCGAAAGTAGGTATATGCGTTTGGTTCTTGATACACATCTGCTTGACACACAAGCCTACCGTAATGAAATCACGGTAGGGCAGGTGGGAGGCGATGTCGGAAACGGATTGCGGTACTTCGATACCACGAAAAGCAGGGATTAGATCTTTGATTGGTATAGTGGAGAGGAAATAGTCGCATAGAAAAGTCTGCTCCTGTCCGTCAGCAGTGCGGGCAATAACAGACACTACCCTACCCTGCTCCACATTCACGCCAATGACCTCGTGCTGCATGTGTATCTCGCCGCCGAGACGGCGGATATCGTCCGCCACGGCCTCCCATAATTGCCCGGGACCGTATTTCGGGTAAACAAATTGCTCAATGAGAGAGGTCTCGACATGCTTGCTTTTCAGCCCGAAAGCACGTTGGAACATATCCTTTAAGACAGACATAATACTCAATCCTTTAACACGCTGGCTGCCCCAATCGGCACCCAACTTGGATGGGTGTACGCCCCATACTTTCTCTGTGTATCCCTCAAAGAACATCTCGTAGAGCGGTCGCCCGAAACGATTAATGTAGAAATTTTCAAGCGAGGTCTCAGGCAATTTATGCACACACGACCACAAGTAGCCTAAACCCGCACGCATAGTGTTGGCAAAACCCATATTGAAGAAGGTTTCCTTCTTCATAGAGATGGGATAGTCAAAAAACTTGCGCAGGAAGAAAATACGACTCACGCGGTTACGAAGAAGCATAACGCGATCTGTTTTTTCGGGGTCTGGACCATCGGGTACAAGGGGTTTGTCGGAAGTATGAAGCAGAAGGTCATCTTTGGAGGGCGCGCCCTGGGTGGGCATTACGTTCTGCCACCAGTTCATTACCTCTTCACTCTTTGAGAAGAAACGGTGTCCGCCTATGTCCATGCGGTTGCCTTTGTACTGCACGGTCTGCGAGATACCGCCGATAGCATCAGTGGCCTCGAGAATAACGGGATGGATATCCGTATTTTTAAGGAGTTCGTAAGCGGCAGTCAGTCCCGCAGGACCTGCACCCGCTATAACGGCGATTTTGTGAGCCATAGTGTTGATTTTTTATATTTTTATAAGACAAAAACCATAAATTATTGGTTGTCGTTGCCTTGGTTATTCCGTAATTGGTACTTAAATTATATGTTATTTTAATATAGAATTGAGTACTGACCAAGGGAGAAAAATGTCGGTACGACCAAGGGCATAGGGGGCTATCTCGTAGGGCATATAGACATAGGTGATGCCCTCTTCGGAGACAAAGAAATTGTCGTTCGGTACAATATCTTCGACGCTGTAACCGAGTTTGCGCAGTTCACGCTCAGTATCGGCATTTTCGGTCTGATGAATCAATGCCTCGACCAACATACCACAGAGCGGTTCAAAATAGTCGTCAATGAACAAATCCTCCTCATGAACGGATTGCCCGGTAGCAAGAGAATAATTTTTGACCAAACAGATACTCATTCCGTGCGCTCCGCCGGTGTAGGAATAGATGTCTTCAGCATAACTAAGGATACCATTTGCCACTCCAACAGGTTCAGCCCGGATAATCAGTTCCTCACAGAAAGCAGATCCGTGCTCTTTGTCGCCCCACTCGTCTGCCAAAGGTTGGTTGTCCTGAATATACTGCGTATGATTGAGTGCGGCATAGGCAGATAGTGCATGATCGGGCCGCATATCAGCAAACGCTTCACCGAAGAGTTCGGTTTTTATCTGCGTTTGGATAGATTGCAACACAGAATCGTGCGCCGAGATAGCAGTAGGATAAGCATACTGCAAATCGAGATACAGACTATCGTTTTTCTCCGGAGTAAGATAAACGGTTTTTTGAAGAGTGTAGGTCTTGGTTACAACTGACGCAGTATCCAAACCGCATACTACACCGTCAATACAAAAAGCGGCTCCCACAAGGAGAATGACAGCCCACGAACGGAAAAGACTTTTGTTCATAATGATATGTATTTTAGTAGGTTATTATTTGCGAAAAGAAAAGTATTTTTGTCCAGTATAACTGACAATGACCGTGATACAGGTAATAAACATTTTGCTCGGTGTAGGGTACCAGCCCCATAAATCAACACAGAGTTTCAGTCCAAAATAGTTGATAGCCAAATTAAGTAGAACTATGAGTATATATCTACCCAATTGGTTCCATCCGCGCAAAGAAGACTGTGTAAACGTAACATATTTATTGAGCAAAAAGCCCGTCAGCAACGTTATAGGAAACGTAATACAAAGCGTGGCAATATGCGGCGAAAGACATAGTTGCGGCAAAAAAGCAAAAGGTAATGGTATATAGATTAAATCATGCCCGATAAAATAATTGTAAATCAAAAAATAGAGTACCCAATCGAATACCATATTTCCACCACCGCAAGCGGCGTAACGGAAGATTTGCTCAGGTATATAATTACGAAAAGGGCGATAAAAAAAATCAATGATTTTAGTGATAAATTGTGCGAGTGTTTGCATTTTTCAAATAATTATAGTACCTTTGCGCCGAAATTCAGTCCGCAAAGGTACTACTAAAATCGTACATTTGCAAGTTTTTGCAGATAAAAAAGCAGTCGGCGGACGAAAAGAACCAAACAACAAGAATATGGACGATTATCACCAAGCAAATGCAACAAGTACGTGCCAAGAAGTTTTTGGGACAGCATTTCTTGACGGATTTGAGTGTCGCCCAACGAATTGCTGAAACCATTGAATCGGGTCGAGTATTGGAAATCGGTCCGGGAATGGGTGTTCTTACCCAATATCTCTTAAAAAATCCGAATATTGATCTCACGGCGATTGAACTCGACCGCGAGAGTGTGGCATATCTGCATGAATGGTACCCGGAACTA
>USNU01000248.1 GCA_900556095.1 uncultured Bacteroidales bacterium
TTTGATACGGTTTCCCCAATCGCCGCCGTAGAGTTGGTGTGTGATAGAACGGTCCCATTCGGAGTTCATCTCGTGGTCGGTATCAAGCAGATAGAGGTTGATACGCCCCACAGCAACTTTCCAGAGGTAGGCATATACGGTGCGCCCGGGATAGGGTACGTCCACAATCATCGGCGTGCCGTCTTCGTTCTTCACCTGCGTGATAGGCAAGTTGCTGAAGTTCTGCGCCTCGTAGTTGGCTATCTGCTGACCTTCGGGCGAGAGGGTTTGTCTGAAATAGCCGAAACGGTAGAGGAAACCGATAGCGGTCATATCCACGTTGCAGTCGGACGCCTCTTTGAGGTAATCACCTGCCAAGATACCCAGACCACCCGAATAGATTTTCAGAATATGGCTCAATCCGTATTCCATTGAGAAATAGGCGATTGAGGGTTTATTTTTATCTTTTGGAGCGTCCATGTATGCACGGAAATCGGCATACGTCTGGTCCAATTGTTTCATAAAGTTAGGGTCGTTGCTCAGTTCAACCATGCGCTCGTAACTGATGATATTCAGCAGTACGATGGGGTTCGACTGTGCGCGATGCCAGGCAGCATTATCAATATAGCGGAACAGGTTCTTTGCGTCCGAGTTCCATACCCACCATAAGTTGTAGGCAATTTCTTGAAGTTTGTTCAGATTTTCAGGCAGATTGGCGTGAACGTTCACTTCCTTCCACTGCGGCTGATTCACGTTACTTACTCTAATGTTCATTTTACTTGTATGATTAGTTTGTATTTTGTTTTCATCTCAACTGCCCTTGGTATAAATATTCTTTTACCAAAAGGCGCACAAAGGTACAAAAAAAAAATGATACTGCCAAAAACATTGTATAATTTACAAAGCACATTGTACAACGTACAATACGACAGATTTTATAAAGCAATAAAGCGATAATGTATCTCACTACCCATATCCGCCTGCATATAGAAGGGTTTATCCTCAGGATCTCGGCAGGTATCCACTATGATATAGGTAGTGTTGCCCAAACGGGTAATCTCACGATAATGATCGTGTCCGCACCAATACATATCCACGTGGTATTTGCTCAGCAGAGCGGTGAATTCATAGGTCTCCTCCAATGCGTAGTTGGATGTATGTCCTTGTGAAATATCCTGCTTAAACATGTGTGTATGTGAGAAAACAATGATATGGCGGTAGCCGACTTTCGATTTCTCCTCCAACAGATTAAGCAGCCATTTCATTTGTGCCGTACCGAGCGTTCCCTCTGCAGAATCTAGACAAATAAAAAGGTCAAGCGGTTTGCCTGTAGCCTCATCTTGCGTATCGAACCAATAGACGGAAGTATGAAACAGGTCCCGATATTCTGTCCACTGATTAAAATAAATGTCATGGTTGCCAGGCGTAATAAAAAGTGTGTCACGGTGCGCCATAGTCGGTTCTACTTGCAAAGTGCGGTACGCATGGGGATAGTTGCCCTGTGCATTGATGAGATCACCGAGATGGAGGGCTACAGGACAAAGCGAATCAGACTTGTAAGCAAGAACAAACTGCTCTAAATTATGGTGTGTAGAATCAATATGCGAATCTGTGCAAACATAGATACGGTAATCGGCAGGCACTGAGAGGTGTGTTTCGCCGACAGTGGCGTTGTAATCCATTGAGTGTGCAAAGCGGGTTGCCACCTCAGGGCTGGTACCGTTGAACATACCAGGCATATCGTAGTTGGGGTTGTTGCAGGCTATCAGCAATAGCAATAGACAAATGACAAAATAGATATTCTTTTTCATAGAGCGTCAAAATTTATAGGTAAACCCGGCACGTATATATGCGCTATAGAAAGTGGCATTGAGGTGGAACATCCCCGTAGGTTTGCACTCACCTTGCAACAAGACACGCCAATGGTCATTGATGTCGTAGCGTCCGCCAAGCATAAAAATCGGCTGCCACATACGCTCCATTTGATAGTCATCTATGTTGGCAACGCAAGCGGATATATTCCAACGAGAAGTCTGCGGGCGGCAGAATACCTCCATACGGTAAAGCAAGTTGAATGGCTCTGTGTTATAGGTTTCTTCGGTATTCCAATCTCTATCCCAACTGCTCATGACACGCCCGAACACACCTATTTGAAATGAGACATAGTCCATACGATAACCCAGAGAGAGAGAGGCACAAAAATCGCCTAATCGATTGCGGGCAAGAGCACGGTAAAGCACTTCTGTTTCCGTAAACAATTCACCCACCGGAAGTACAAATTTAGGGCGCAGGATAAGCGCACCCGTATAATAGTTTGCAGTAGATGCTTGGAGATTGGTCTGCAACTCAAAATGCGGATTGATTGGCATTAGGGCCTGAATATTGAAATTGCCGAAATGCTCATACGTACGGTTGTAAGCATACTCGGCACTCACAGACAATTCATAACCGGTGTTGCCAAAACCACGGAGAGAATGTCCGTCGCGGGCGGTGTACTCTTTAGGTGCAGCCGACATAGAGAGGAATAGCACACAAGAGAACAAAAGTAAATAGATTTTTTTCATTTTGTAAAAATTCGCAGTAAACCCGTTAGACCTATGGAACTTATTAGCCCAATAAAACTGTGAATCTAAGGGATGGTTATAAGCGTGAGTCCTGCGCCACCGTGGTTGGGGTCGCCATCGTGGTAATGAAGCGGCTCGTCTCCGCGCTTGCGGCGTTGTTTGTTGTAAGTATCAATGTGGTCGCGCACAATCTGTTTGACTGCTCCCGTCCCCGTACCATGTAGGATCGTTACCTCACCGGCATTCACCATCACCGCATCGTCGAGATAGGCAATAAAACGCTCTAAGGCCTCGTCCACACGATAGCCACGCAAGTCAAGGGTGCGCTCGAAAGAGAGAACACGCTGCCGCACCATCGAGGAATATCCGCCACC
>USNU01000249.1 GCA_900556095.1 uncultured Bacteroidales bacterium
ATGATTGATAATCTCGTTCTGAAACGACACATTATATGATGTTGCCGCCATTCCCCACAATGCACACACGAAAACCACAACAGCACCGAGATGTGCAGCGGGAGCCAAAAGCAGTTGGCATACACAAACACCGCCTATCGCCAAAGCAATAAAACGGATAGGATTGCGCTGATAGCACTTGGAAAACAAAACACTGCCTACGATGCCCGCCACGCCAAAGAGCATCAACGTGGTCGTAATCCGTTCCTCGGACAGGTGCGCCACCTGCAACAAAAAAGGCTCAATATAACTATAGCCGACATAGTATGCCGTGGAAAAACCGAGCGTTAGGATATAGATACCTATAAGCACAGGATTTTTGAGCAACGAGGGAAGTTGCCGCACTGAAAATCCACCGTGTGCAGGGACCTGCGGAAGAGTAAAAATGAGATACAGGAATACCGCGAATGAAAAGATACCTATAGACAAAAATGTCATTCGCCAGCCGACATGCAGTCCTATAATACGTCCAAGAGGCATACCCAGAATCATTGCGACAGAAGTACCGGTAACAATCATACTGAGTGCTAAAGGGCGATGGTTTTGGGGGACAAGACTTACCGCCAAGGGCGAAACAATCGACCAGAAAATAGAATGCGTACACGCCACCCCTATACGCGAAAACATCAGCATACTATAGGTGGAAGAAAGCGATGACAATACTTGAAAAAGCACAAAACAAACTACTACCCACAACATAAGTTTGCGCAGATTGATTTTGGAAACCAAGATCATCAGCGGTAAGGACAAAAGCATTACCATCCACGCATAAACCGAGATGAGCATTCCCGCATGCGCTTCAGTGGTGTGAAAATCAAAGGCAATGTCGGTGAGCAGGGCTATGGGAATGAACTCAGAGGTGTTAAATACAAAAGCAGCACACGTCAATCCAATAAGTGGCAACCAATTGCGCCAAGTCATTTTGTTTTCCATAATCTGATAAGAAAACATTAAATATCACTAATTAAGCACTAATCAAGGCAGATACTCATCAGTGATTAAACAAACAACCAATACCTTATTTATAAAACGGGCGCAAAATTACTGCTTTTCCACGAAATATGCAACAACCGTTTGCGTAATATCGAAGAAAAAGCAACAAAAAGAGGAAAAGCCGAGAAGTTATCTATCGCAGTGTCCGCATAGAATTGAGAACGGCGAGGACGGTAACACCAACATCGGCAAGTACAGCAAGCCACATATTGGCAATACCCAAGGTAGCAAGGATAAGCACCAAAACCTTAATACCAATAGAGAAATAAACATTCTCATTGGCAATATGAATGGTTTGCTTCGCGATATTGATAGCCACGGATATTTTGCTCAGTTGGTCATCCATCAATACCACATCTGCCGCTTCAATAGCCGCATCAGACCCCAATGCTCCCATAGCGATACCTATATCCGCCCTGGCAAGTACAGGTGCATCATTGATACCATCACCTACAAATGCCAGGGTTTTACCTTGCGGTTTTGCAGCAAGCAGACGTTCCACTTGTGCAACTTTGTCTTGCGGAAGCAGATCTGCATAGAATTCGTCCAAGCCCACTTTATGTGCCACATACTCTGCTACTGCATAATGATCCCCCGTGAGCATAGCGATACGGCGCACACCAACGGCTTTCAGTTCGCTAATAGCGGCTTGGGTATCAGGCTTGAGCTGGTCAGAGATAACAATATGCCCGACATATTCGCCATTGATAGCCACGTGAATAACCGTACCTTGTGCCTGCTGCGAACACTCGTGCCATTTTGCCCCGACAGCATCCATCATCTTGCTGTTGCCAACACAGACTTGTTTGCCATTGACTAAAGCCTTCACCCCCTGACCTGCAACTTCCTCTACCTGTTCCACCAAACAAGAGTCCGCCTCGTGGGCATACGCCTGCCGCAGAGAAATTGCGATGGGATGATTGCTATACCGCTCCACATGGGCAGCAAGATGAAGCAACTCATTCTCGGAGACATCGCGCGGATGCACAAGACTCACTTGGAAAACACCACGTGTGAGAGTGCCCGTTTTATCAAAGACCGCCGTATCAAGTTTACTCAATGCATCAAGATAATTGGACCCTTTCACAAGAATTCCCTTGCGAGACGCCCCACCAATACCTCCAAAAAATGCCAACGGCACCGAGATGACCAACGCACAAGGACAGGAGACAACAAGGAACATCAGTCCGCGATAAAGCCACGTGGGCAAATTGTTGACATACGTACCATCACAAAAAAATGGAGGAAGGAAGGCTAATGCCAATGCCAAACAAACGACAATCGGAGTATAAACACGAGCGAAACGAGTAACGAAATTTTCACTGCGGGACTTGTTTTCGCCGGCATTTTCCACCAACGCCAGCACCTTAGCGGCAGTAGATTCGCCCGCTATTTTAGTTGTGCAAACGCGCAATACTCCAGACATATTCACACACCCCGAGATGACTTGATCGTTTTTGCGGACGGTACGCGGAACACTTTCGCCCGTAAGAGCAACCGTATCAAGGTGCGACTCACCCTCAATAACTTCACCGTCCACCGGCACACGTTCACCAGGCTTAATAACTACGATTTCCCCCACTTGTACATCATTCGGATCTATAGTCTGAAGTCCGCCATTCCGCTCTACGTGGGCAGTATCGGGACGGATATTCATCAGCGAGGAAATCGACTTGCGGCTCCGTCCTTCGGCAATCGTCTCAAAGAGTTCGCCCACTTGGAAAAACAGCATCACAAAGACCGCTTCGGGAAACTGACTCTCCGCTCCAGGCAAAAAACCGATAGCGAGCGCACCCATGGTGGCTATAGACATCAGGAAGTCCTCATCGAATACCTTACCATGCACAATATTCTCCGCCGCCTCGCG
>USNU01000250.1 GCA_900556095.1 uncultured Bacteroidales bacterium
TTCAAGAGATGTACAACGAGATTTCCGGCGGAAAAGAGACGGTTGGCCTGCAATATATCAGTCAGTTATCCGACCGCAACCTGCAGGAGGCATATACCCGCACACGACAGCGCGACCTGATACTCGGCTGGACCAGTCAAGGCATCCACAAGGACGAAATCGAAATGCAATTGGGTGAGTATCCGCTGAAACATGTCGGGTCGCAAGGGCAACAGAAGACCTACCTTTTGGCAATGAAATTGGCGCAGGCATTATATCTCGGCAAACCGATTCTGCTGCTGGACGACATTTTTGACAAGTTAGATAGCGAGCGTGTGGAGCGTATTGTGCGCCTGGTCAACAGCGACCGTTTCGGACAGATATTCATCACCGATACCGACCGGCAACATCTCACCGACATTCTCCTTTCGAACCCGGAGGCACGGGTATTCCACGTGGTAGAGGGGGTTGTACAATGCACAACGCACAATGCATAATGTTTTTCGAAAGAATATGAAACGTATTTGCAGCATTCTATTTTTGTTGGTAGTATATGTAAGTATGTACGGGCAGACGGATAGCCTGTCGGCGAACAACCGTATCACCTTTCGTGGGGCGTGGATAGCCACTGTGGCAAATATCGACTGGCCTACCGCTGCATCGGTGGGCAATACCGAACAACAGCAGCAGGAGATGATTTTCCTCTTGGACTCGTTGCACAGCATAGGTATCAATGCCGTTATTTTTCAGGTTCGTCCTACAGCCGATGCACTATATCTGTCTGAATTAGAGCCGATTAGCAGTTGGTTGACAGGCGTACAAGGTGTATGGGGCGAACAGACGGCATGGGACCCGTTGGAGTTTGTGGTGGAAGAGGCGCACAGGCGTGATATGGCCGTGCATGTGTGGCTCAACCCTTATCGCGTGAACCTTGCCAAGTCGCCCATCACGGCGATGTGGCAGAACCATATCTTCAAAAGCAATCCCGAATGGTTTTGGCAATACAACGGACAATGGTATTTCAACCCCGGATTGGACGACACACGGGACTGGATTTGTATGGTGGTGGAAGATATTGTCAGCCGATACGATATACAGGGTATCCACATGGACGACTATTTCTATCCGTACCCGGCAGGCAAACAGCAAATACCTGATTTGCAGACGTTTAAGAATAATCCGCGCGGGTTTGACAATATCGCCGACTGGCGACGCAACAACGTCAATCTGGCAATACAGGAGATTCATCAGGCTATCCAATCGCTCAAGCCAGAGGTGGAGTTCGGTATTTCGCCGTTTGGTGTTTGGCGCAACCAGAGCCGAGATTCCATCCGCGGCAGTGCCACCCGCGCAGGTATCACCAACTATGACGACTTGTATGCCGATGTGCTGCTCTGGATGCAGGAGGGGTGGATAGATTATGTGGTGCCGCAACTCTATTGGGAGATAGGCAAACCTGCTGCCGACTATGAGGTGCTGGCGCACTGGTGGGCAGAACATAGTGCGGGCTGCAAACTCTATATCGGCATGGCACCTTATCGCCTCGAAGGAAAAAAAGAGACCGCCGCTTGGCGTACCGGCAATGAGATTAGCCGGCAAATGCGTCTCAATCGCACCATCCCGGAGATAACCGGCGAGTGCTTCTATTCTACTCGTCCGCTGCTCCGCAATCCGCGGCACGTATGTGATTCTATACGTGCGTTCTACGTGCAACCCTAATAGCATTTCGCAAAGTAGAGTGGACGTTTTGCGTTTTTTTGTTGTATATTCCAAAAAAACGCCGTACCTTTGCGGGGTAAAAATATACGTGTTGCAAAAACATAAACAATACAATAAACCACAATAAACATGATTTACAGTAAAGAAGTACAAGAAATGTGCGTTGTAGCCAAAGGTCCGAAACATGGACCGGCACCCATCCCCGAAGAAGGAAAATGGGTAAAGGCTACCGAGATCAAAGACATTTCAGGTTTGACACACGGTGTTGGCTGGTGTGCTCCACAGCAAGGTGCCTGCAAACTGACACTGAACGTAAAAGACGGCATTATCGAGGAGGCTCTCGTGGAGACCATCGGTTGCTCGGGTATGACTCACTCGGCTGCTATGGCTGCAGAGATTCTGCCGGGCAAGACGCTGCTTGAAGCACTCAATACAGACCTCGTTTGCGACGCCATCAACACCGCTATGCGTGAGTTGTTCCTCCAGATTGTTTACGGTCGTACCCAATCTGCTTTCTCGGAAGGCGGTTTGGCAGTAGGTGCCGGCTTGGAAGACTTAGGCAAAGGTCTTGTCAGCCAGTGCGGTACACTCTTCTCCACCAAGGTGAAAGGTGTTCGCTACTTGCAACTGACCGAGGGATACATCACCAAAGAGTACCTCGATGAGGACAACGAGGTGTGCGGTTATGAGTACGTACACATGGGTAAATTTATGGACGCTGTGAAGAAAGGCGTACCTGCAGATGAAGCCCTGAAACAAGTTACCGGCACGTATGGTCGTACAACCAAAGAGCAAGGTGCAGTTAAATCAATAGACCCAAGAAAGGAGTAATGCTATGATTCGTCCAGTTCAATTTGAATCACAAGACCGCCGCGAGAAACAGATTCTCGCCGCGCTGAATGCTAATGGTATCGCTTCTATTGAGGAGGCTAACCAAATTTGCGAACAATATGGTCTCGACCCCTATATGACCTGCGAGGAGACCCAGCGTATCTGCTTTGAGAACGCTAAGTGGGCTTATGTAGTAGGTAGTGCTATCGCGCTGAAGAAAGGGTGCACCAACGCTGCTGACGCTGCAGAGGCTATCGGTATCGGCTTGCAGGCATTCTGCATCCCCGGGTCGGTGGCTGACGACCGTAAGGTAGGTCTTGGTCATGGTAACTTGGCAGCTCGCCTTCTTCGTG
>USNU01000251.1 GCA_900556095.1 uncultured Bacteroidales bacterium
GATTTGCAGGATGTCGCGCACTCGCAGAAGCATGTGTCAAAGCCGACTCCCTTGATGGTCTTCTTTGCCCTGTAGGTGGCGCGCCTACTATGCAAAAGGTAGGCGAAATTCTCGGTATGGCGGCATCGGTGGCAGAACCGAAAGTGGCAGTGGTACGTTGTAACGGAACCTGCGAAGCACGCCCCAAAACAAGCGAATACAATGGCGTACAGAGTTGCCAGATCATGCACAACCTCTATGTAGGTGAGACGGCATGCCCGTTTGGCTGCCTCGGCTGTGGCGATTGTGTGGCAGCGTGCCAGTTTGACGCCATACATATTGACCCCGCTACCGGTCTTCCCGTAGTGGACGAAGAGAAATGTACCGCCTGCGGCAAATGCGCCAAGGCTTGCCCGCGCAATATCATCGAACTGCGCAACAAAGGACCTAAGAACCGTCGTATGGTCGTTGAATGTGTCAATAAGGACAAAGGTGCCATCGCACGCAAAGCATGTACCAATGCTTGTATCGGTTGTGGTAAGTGCCAGAAAGTGTGTCCGTTCGACGCCATCACCGTGGAGAACAACCTGGCATATATCGACTACACCAAATGCCGTCTGTGCCGCAAGTGTGAGGCAGAATGTCCTACGGGTGCTATCCACGCTGTCAATTTCCCGCCGCGCAAACCGGCAGAGCCCGCTGCTCCCAAAGCCGAGCCTGCACCTGCGCCTGTTGTAGAACCCAAACAAGAGGAAACAAAAGCATGAATACGTTCAGAATAGGTGGAGTACATCCACATGACAACAAGATTTATTCGGCACACCAATCTATTACCGAATGTCCGCTGCCGGCCAAGGCAATCATACCGCTCGTGCAACATATCGGAGCACCTGCACAACCTGTGGTGGAAAAAGGGCAAAAGGTCAAAGTAGGCGAACTCATTGCGAAGGCAGGCGGATTTGTCAGTGCCAACATACACTCGCCGTTCAGCGGTACTATCACCAAGATTGACGCTACCACCGATGCATGGGGATTGCGCATGCCTGCTATCTTCATGGATGTAGAGGGCGACGAATGGCTCGAAACCATCGACCGCACTACGGCTATCAAACGCGACTGCTCTCTTGAACCCAAAGAGATTGTGGATAAAGTGGCTGCTGCCGGTATTGTCGGATTAGGTGGTGCATGTTTCCCTACACAGGTAAAACTGCTTCCGCCTCCGGGTAAGAAAGCAGAAGTGCTGATTGTCAATGGCGTAGAGTGCGAACCCTATCTCACTTGCGACCACCAACTGATGTTGGAACACGGAGAGGAAATCATTGTAGGTATCCAGATCCTGATGAAGGCGTTGGGCATCAATCGCGCAATTATAGGTATTGAGAAGAACAAACCCGACGCCATCGACCACATGCGCCAATTGGCGTCCAAAGCACTCGGCATTGAGGTGAAACCTCTGAAACTCAAATACCCGCAGGGCGGTGAGAAGCAACTTATCGACGCTTGTATAGGTCGCCAAGTACCATCGGGTGCACTCCCGATTGAGGTAGGTGCCGTGGTGGACAACGTGGCTACTATCTACTCTGTATATGAAGCCGTACAAAAGAATAAACCACTCATCTCACGCGTGATGACTATCACAGGAAAGAGCCTTTCCAAACCAGGGAACTACTCGGTGCGTTTTGGAACACCTCTCTCGGAAGTGGTGGCTATCGCAGGCGGGGTGCCTGAAGATACAGGAAAAATCATCGGCGGTGGACCTATGATGGGACGTGCAATGAACAACATTGATATGCCTGCCAACAAACGTGTGAGCGGTCTGCTCTTTATGCCGGAGAACGAAAGCCGCCGTGCCGAAGAAGAGAACTGTATCCGCTGCGGTAAGTGTGTAGGTGCCTGCCCGATGGGATTGGAACCCTACCTGCTTTCCAAACAGGCTGAATTGGCTATGTGGGACGATATGGAGAAACATAATATTATGGACTGCATTGAGTGCGGTTGCTGTATGTTCACCTGCCCAAGCCATCGACCCTTGCTCGACTATGTACGTATGGGTAAAGCCAAAGTAGGCGGTATAATCCGTGCACGCGCTGCGGCACAGAAAAAATAACAACGCTACGTGGTAAATATCAATCGCAAACAAAATTGATAAAAGCATGAAACAACTTATAGTATCCCCCGCACCACACGCCCATAGCGGTGATAGCGTGCGGAAAAATATGCTCCTCGTTATTGCGGCATTGTTGCCGGCATACGTCGTCTCGGTCATTGAGTTCGGTTGGGGAGCACTCATCACTACGGCTATCAGTGTCGCTGCCTGCGTGGCTTTCGAATGGCTGATTGCCAAGTTTATCCTCAAGCAAAAACCTACTATCTGCGACTGCTCCGCTATCCTGACAGGTCTGTTGCTCGCATTCAACTTGCCCAGCAATCTGCCCTGGTGGATTGTTATCATCGGTGCTTTGGTGGCTATCGGTGTAGGAAAGATGACCTTCGGCGGACTCGGGCAAAACCCGTTCAACCCCGCACTTGTAGGACGTGTGTTCCTGCTCATCTCTTTCCCTGTACAGATGACCACTTGGCCTCGTCCGCTCGGATTCTCTGGCAGTTATATCGACGCAGAGACCGGTGCTACTCCGTTGGCACTGCTGAAACAGGGACTCAAAAGCGGTGATGGCAGTGTATTCAGCCAACTGCCCAGCCTTTGGGACGCATTCACAGGTGTGATGGGAGGTTCGCTCGGTGAGGTGTGTACGATAGCACTGCTTGTGGGTGGTATATTCCTTATCTGCACAAAAGTAATCACATGGCATATCCCTGTCAGCATCTTGGCTACCGTAGCCCTCTTTGCGGCTGTTACAGGTTGGTGCGGTGCTCTGCCTGAAGGTTTGACAACGGC
>USNU01000252.1 GCA_900556095.1 uncultured Bacteroidales bacterium
CTTGAACGAGGCAAGAATGTTGACGACCGCCGTCGTGACTTGGCTCGCATATCAAGAGAAAACATCGTTGACGAGAATTCGAACTACAGTTTTGGAGAAGGTGGTGCAGGTGCGTATTCAGACGGTAAGTTGTACACGCGAAGCAAAAAACGCGGTTCTGTTGACAGAATATTGCAGATATTCAATCAGTTCGGCGCATCTGAAAACATTCTTATAGACGCTCATCCACATATCGGATCAGACAAACTTCCGGCTGTCATCAAGGCAATGCGGCAGCAGATTCTGAAAAGCGGTGGAGATGTGCGCTTCTCAACACGTGTGACAGGATTGAAGATGGACGGAATGTCGATTGTTGGTGTCGTTTGCGAGGATGGCTCGGAATTTGACGGCCCGGTCATTCTTGCCACTGGTCATTCTGCGCGAGATGTCTATAGGATGCTTGACGGTCTGAATATCGAAATAGAGGCAAAAGGCATCGCGGTAGGAGTGCGTTTGGAGCATCCTCAAAAGCTTATAGACCAGATACAATATCATTCATCTGAAGGCCGTGGCGAATGGCTTCCTGCTGCTGAATATAGTTTTGTGACTCAAGTTGACGGTCGCGGCGTGTACTCGTTCTGTATGTGCCCGGGCGGGCATATCGTGCCGGCAGGAAGCAGCGCGGAGAGTTGTGTGGTGAATGGTATGTCTGCCAGTCATCGTAATTCGCCCTATGCCAATTCGGGAATGGTGGTGGAGATACGCCCGGAGGACGTGAGGGCTGAGGCTTATATGTACGGTTCGGGGATTGATACATTGGAATTTCAAGAGTGGCTGGAGCATGAGGCGTTCTTGCACGGAGGCACTGATAATCAAGCACCTGCGCAACGGTTGCGGGACTTTGTAGAGGGGCGTTTGAGTCGGGATTTGCCGGCATGCAGTTACTTGCCCGGAGTGGTATCAAGCCGTTTGGACGAGTGGTTGCCTGCGCATATAGGACCGCGCTTGCAACAGGGGTTCCGTGATTTTGAACGCAAATATCGCGGTTTCCTGACCAATGAGGCGGTTATTCTGGGAGTGGAGAGCCGGAGCAGTAGTACGGTGCGTATTCCGCGCGACCCCGAGACGTTGCAGTCGGTTTCCACGCCGAATCTTTATCCGTGCGGTGAGGGGGCAGGGTATGCAGGAGGTATCACTTCTTCTGCTCTCGATGGTATAAATGCTGCCCTAAAAATAGCCGAGAAATATAATCTGTGATGAAAAAGGGTATATATCTTATATTGTGTTGTGTATGCTTGCTGATGAATATCCGTGTAGCCTACGGAGAGGTTGTTAAGCGGGATACATTAGTGGAAGATTTTTCTGCTGCCGATATTGCAAAATACAAGGATTATACAACTCATGCCGTTTGGACCGCAAAGAATGGAATAACATGGCATTGTGAGAATATGGCAATATATAAAGTGGGTACTTTATTAAGTTCCACCGGTTGTGTTTTTTATAGTGGTATTTCTTCCCAAGCAAGTTCTTTGCATACAAGTAAAATTCGTGGATTACATAAATTATCTTTTGAAGCGGGACGTAAAGGAACTACTTCTCTTTCAATTATTTATAGTATAGATGGAAAGAATTGGGACTTTTTGTTACCTACTTTTTCGCCTGTTACTACTACTATGAAATATTATACAATAGATATGCCTAATGTCGCAGATTATTATATTAAGTTTAAGGTTGATGCATCTCCCAAAGCCTATCTATATCTTGACAATATCGTATTTTATACAGAGCATGGTGGGGAGTATGGTGAGCAGATGGATATTGTGGATTGGGCGGAGAATAGTTTGACGCTGAATATGAACGGGTGTGCGCCGGAGATGGGTGTGTCGGTGGGTATAGATGGCGGGGAGGAAAAGACAATAGAGGAGGGGTGTGCGTATTCGTATCTGAGTGAGAACGATAGGACGTATCGAGTGGAAACACAGAATCTGCGAGCAGGAGACGATGTGCAGATAAAGGCTCAATATGGTGATAATCAGGGAAATAGATATGAGTCGAATCGGGTATATCGGGTGCCGTATATCTATGGTGATTCGGTGGTGTGGAAGTTTTCGTATATGACGGACGACGATATTGTGGTGCGTGGGGGAAAGACGGTTCTGCAAACCGATGTGGCGGTGCGAAATGTGTATGTCTATCCCGACGGCGAATTGGTGGTGGCAGATAAGTGTACGCTGACCTGTGCAAAGTTGTTTGTTCGTACAACTGCCACAGAATCAGGTGTTTTGAGCGGAAATATCAAGGCACATGAGACGTACTATACGCGTATTGTTGCCAACAAAACACACTATTTTCAGTTCGCTCTGCCGATGTCGTCCACAACGCGCGATGTAGTTACTACGGCAGGCGATACATGCGTGCTGGATAGGCATTGGCGGCTGAATACCTATGACACGCAACTCCGTGCCGAACAAGGCAACATTGCGGACAACTGGGTACGCTATACGGGCGAGACCATAGAGGCGCACAAAGGGTATGCTATGCTGTCGGCATCGGCTTATTACAGAGAGTATCTGTTTCCGGTGGTGTATGCGGAAACTAAAGCAGAGAAGCAAGTGGCAGTAACGGCACCGCAAGGCGTGGTGGACGCAGCACACAACGGTTGGAATTATATCTGTTCGCCTTATGCGGATAAGTATATCAGCGTGTTGGCAGACGACCCGACGGAGCGCGCGTACGTATCGGAACTTCGCAAAGACGGCAGCGGATACCGCCAGCACGTAGCGGATACTATCTATCCTGCCCGCCCCTTCTATTATCAAGCAGCCGAGGCGGGAAACCTTATCTTTGGTGAGAGCCTGCATTTTGAGACAGGGGTAGCACAAAAGGTTGCGGC
>USNU01000253.1 GCA_900556095.1 uncultured Bacteroidales bacterium
GCTTTTTTAATCCAAATTCGACGATATTCTTAAAAATGAACGGCACAAAATTGCCTGAAAAGATTGCAGGAATCCGTCGACGGGAATATAATACATCCCGACTACATTCGGCACTTCAATCTCCACACCGTGTTCTGTATAGTGGCGCAACCAAAAATACAGCCCCGTCAGGAGAACAACTACTATCAAAATGGCTAATAGTATGTTTTTAAAGACGAAAAGAGTCGATTTTGATGTGAAAAATCCCTTAATATCCATAAAATATGATGATTATTGTGCAAAATTACATTTTTTTTTGGATATGTGCAAAAAACATACTAATTTTGCACTCGATTTTCGAAATAACTCGGAGATCTAACTTATTTAATGCATTAAGGTCATGAAGAAAGTTCTTCTTATCGCTGCTGTTGCGCTATGCGCAATGAGTTGTGGCAACAAAAACGCTAAATGCTGCGAAGGTTCCTGCTGCGATTCTACCGCTGCTGCTACTGAGGAAGTAGTTGTAGTAGAGGAGGATACTACCGCTGCTGATAGCGCAGTTGTTGTTGAGGAAGTTGTAGAAGAGGCAGTTGCTGAGTAATTCGGTTTGTCTTAAGGTACAACGACAAAGGCTGTTGGCATAAAGTCAGCGGCTTTTTTTTGTATATACCCATCATATAACCAATGTATCCTAATAGGAATCACCCACTAATCACCCACTCTTGATAGCACAAGGATAGGAGAAAGCAAAGCGGTTGCCTATTATGGATAAGGCAACCGCTTTTTGCATACTATCGGACACTCATTTTACCAAGAGAGACTTCTCTCTTGATAGTGTATATTCCGACTTATTTAGTATTTAACAGATACTAAAATTCATAGTCCACAGCGGCACGGGCGGAACGGCATTTGGCAATGTAGCCTGCCACTTTGAGATGCTCCGGGTGGTTCTGATAGGTATCTACGTCTTCCCATGTGCGGAACTCACAGATAAGACAGATGTCGTAGTCGGTCTTCTTGGCATTGGGGATATTAATCCCTACTTCCTCACTAACCAACACATCTACTTTGTCGCGCAGGGACAGCAAACCGTCTCTGATAATCTGCGCATTCTCCAATTTGGTATGTCCTTCCGCCTCATCTAAAAGGCGAAAGAAAACGATATGCTTAATCATAACTCAACCCTGATTACCAAATAGATACGCGATTTTCTGGGGCTACATAGAGCGGGGACTCCGGGGTAACATTCCAAGCCTCATACCATGCAGCGATGTGCGGAAGCGCACCGTTTACACGCCAGCGACCAAGAGAGTGAGGATCAGATTTGGTACGATTGAGAATTTCCTCCGGACGGATATTGCCTGCCCAAACATTGGCATAAGCAAGGAAGAATCGCTGCTCGGGCGTAAAGCCATCACGGGTTTGGAGACGTTCCGAAGCAGGTTTAGAAGCCTCATTCTCCTTGAAGGCCTGGAAAGCCACCTGCAATCCGCCGTGGTCGGCAATGTTCTCTCCAAGGGTGAATTCACCATTGCCGTGTACACCAGGAGCGACCTCGATACTGCTAAAGAAATCAGCCATTACCTTGGTGCGAGCATCGAAGCGGGCTTTGTCCTCTGATGTCCACCAGTTGTTGAGGTTACCATCCTTGTCGAACTGACAGCCTTGGTCGTCAAAGCCGTGAGTCATCTCATGTCCGATAACGACACCGATGGCACCATAGTTGAACGCATCATCTGCCGACATATCGAAAAACGGATATTGGAGAATACCTGCGGGGAAACAAATCTCGTTGCTGGACGGGTTGTAGTAGGCATTGACTGTTTGCGGGGTCATATACCATTTGGTCTTATCCACAGGTTTGCCAAGATAACTGAGGCTATAGTCCTGTGCGAACTTGGCAGCACGCTGAAGATTGGCATAGTATGGCAGCGCAGGGTCGATATCGAGAGCGGTATAATCGCGCCATGTGTCCGGATAACCGATCTTAATTGTGAATGCATTGAGTTTTTCGATAGCCTTTGCCTTGGTCTCATCGGACATCCATTCGAGGTTCTCAATACGCTCACCGAGAGCCTTTTGGAGGTTCTTAACAAGAGCCAACATACGCTCTTTGTTCTCCTCCGGGAAGTACTTCTTGACATACAT
Organism: uncultured Bacteroidales bacterium; assembly: GCA_900556095.1. GTDB lineage: Bacteria > Bacteroidota > Bacteroidia > Bacteroidales > Paludibacteraceae > Colicola. The sequence goes on from USNU01000253.1 coordinate 2,128, forward strand.
CTGTCCGACAGCCTCCCCAAGTGTACCATTGACGATACCTACCGAACGTTTCCAGAGCGGACTTGGTTCCTCACGCCCCGACAGCACTTTGCCATAGAAATTGAAGTTCTCGGCATAAATCTCTGAAGTCAGATAACTTGCACAACCATCGATAGCCTGCCATATAAAGAGCGTCTTAAGATCCTCGAGCGGTTCGTCAGCCAACATCTTACCTGCCTCTTGCAAGTGGCGCACCTGTCCGACGCTCAGGCTGTCGGGTGCGATATTCATTGCGGAAAAGTAAGTATTCCAATCTACTTGCGGTACGAGTTCCTGCAATCCGGAAATAGACATCTTGTTGTAATTGGTTTGCGGGTCGCGGAGTTCCACATTATTGAATGCAGCCCCTGCAAGACGAGTCTCAAGACGAAGTACGGTCTCGGCTTTGGCCTCAGCATCGGCATAGCCAAAAAGTGCAAACATGCGTGCCACGTGTTGGCGATACTCGTTGCGGATACGGGTGGTAGCCTCGTCGGTATCAAAATAGTACTCTTTCTCACCGAGGGCGAAACCGCCTTGACATTCGTTAAGGATATTCATGCTGGAGTTCATAGCGTCTGCATCCACGTACATCCCCCAGATACCATATTCCATAGCCTTTCCTAGGACTTCGCTCAGTTGGCTGCGGTCGGAGATAGCGGCGATCTCATCAAGGGTCTTGCGGATAGGCTCTATACCCTCTTT
>USNU01000254.1 GCA_900556095.1 uncultured Bacteroidales bacterium
CGAGATGATGTCCGTTGCCACCAATACATCCACTTTGCCGTTGCGGAAATCGAGCATCACCTCATCGCGCTCTTTCTGCTCCAGGTCGGAGTACATCGCGCGGGCGTCTATATGTTTCGCACGCAAGGCACGGGTCAGGTCGCGCACTTTCTGTTTTTTGCTCACAAAGAGCACCACTTTCTTCAGCCCTTTGCCTTCCAACAACTGTTGCACCATCGCCGTTTTCTGTGCCTCGAATAGTTGCACCGCCATCTGGTGAATGGTCTCCGGCGGACGCGAAACGGCTATCTTTACCTCCACGGGGTGGTGCATGATAGCGCGTGCCATTTGGCGTATCTTGTCGGGCATCGTTGCGGAGAACATTATCGTCTGTCGCTCTTTGGGCAGGCGGTTGACTATGGTCATGATGTCGTCGTAGAAACCCATATCGAGCATACGGTCAGCCTCGTCGAGGATGAAATACTTCACGCCCGAGAAGTCTATGTCGTAGATGTTCATTTGGCTCAGCAGTCGTCCGGGGGTGGCAATCACGATGTCTGCCCCTTTCTGCAATCCCGTAACTTGCGTGCCCCACGCGCCGCTGTCGTTGCCGCCATAGATAGCCACCGATGAGAACGGTACATAGAACCCGAAGCCTTCCATCTGTTGGTCAATCTGTTGCGCCAGTTCGCGCGTCGGTGCCATGATGATGGCGTTCAGTTTGTCGGGGTCGTGGTCGTCGTAGGCGAGGTTGGTCAGCAGGGGCAGTATGTATGCCGCCGTTTTTCCCGTACCTGTCTGAGCGCACGAGATTACGTCTTTCCCTTCCAAAATAACGGGTATGGTCTTTTCTTGCACGGGGGTGCACGTGTCAAAGTGCATATCCCATAGCGCGTCTAATACATCGTCTGATAGTGCTAATTCGTCAAAATACATAGAACAATTCTCCAAAGTCTTTTCGGGGTACAAAGGTACGCAAAAAATCCCATTCCGACAAGTAAAATCCTATTTGTCAGCATTTTACTATATATCAACAGGCTGTAGGTAATTGCACTACTCTTGCACTTCCAAGTTGCACTTCCCCATTGAAAATACCTGACACAGATATTGCATATATGGTGCTTGCCCCTCGCATATTCCTTGTTTATACTTTGCTTATGCCTTGCTTCAAAGTATTACGAAAGTATATATATGTATCGGTTATGTATCGGTTATGTATCGGTTATCCTATACGCAGGTATCGAGAAGGATACGAGAAAGATTGCAAGTAGCAATAGAGCCTGTATGACGGTGGTGTCATACAGGCTCTTGTTAGGTGGTGTTAAATTTATTCGGGGGTACGAAAGGGCTTGCGATAGTATGCTTTGAGGTGCACTATTTCTCCCAACCGTCGAAGACTTCGGGACCATACACATTGTCCTCGCCGGCATCGTGGAGCGGGGTCCAAATCTGCGCGAAGAACGGGTTTTGCTTTGCTATCTTGTCCCAGTGCCAAGGGCGCGGATTCGGTTCGTCCCGGTATGGCCATGGCATGCACTCGGGGCACCAATGTCCGCCGAGCAACACTACGCGCGGCGAAGCGGTAAAACGGTGTCCTTCAGCACATTCCCATTCTAGCGGCGTATCCCAATCGCCTTGCGTCATCTCGGTGGAGAGGCACTTGCCCCCGCGGAAAACGGCAGCCTTCTGCATATCTTCTATGGTAAACAGCGACATCGGTTTCTGCTCGTCGTAACCGTGGTCGAGGGTGATAACCTCTGCGCTGTTGTGGCTTAGGTCCATATTCTTCCAGTCGGGTATCGCCTTGTAGGCTTCCAAACTGCCATAGTAGGCGTGGATACGAGGCTCAATGTTGTTTTTAATCCACCATTGCGTGCCGTGCTCTTTGGAGTTCGCCATTGCCCGCATAGCCAACTTCACGCAGTGCGGGAACAACTTGGCTATCTTGGTCTTGGACGCAAATTTGATACCAGCGGGTATGCTGTCCGCCTGTGCCATTTTAGTAAAGTACTCGCGCACAGGTACATTCGCACGGAAGTGCAGGTAGTTCTCCAAGCGGTCGCCGTCGGCATACCACATTCCGTGGAAATTGCGCGTGGTGAACCATTTGGTGTTGAATATCTTTTCGGGTCGCGGGCAACCGATAGCGTCCAGCAGCAGGCACTCGAACTCGTAGTTGTTGATGCGGTACTCTTTGCCCGAACCGATATTGTAGTAGTTGTTCCAAAACTCGTCCGGCACTTCCTCACGGCATACGCGCTCCAACAATCGCCCGCTGTCTTCCACCATAGCCCATTCCAGCACACCGCGGATAGGGACGTGAAACATTATCGGGTCGTAGTTCTTGAGGATAGCAGGGTAGAGGATACCCGACTGGCGCAGACTGACCCATTTGCGGATAGGCGAGTTGGTCAGTATATACTCTCCCATTACTTTTGTCAGTCCGTAGTGGTCGTAGGCGGATACACATATCGGGTCGCCTGTACGCCCCCAATGGAGGGGTTCGCGTCGGTCGCCCATCTGTGCCACGCTGCCAATATAGACCACGCGGGGTTGGTGTTCGCCTTGTGCCAAAACAGCATCGCGGATATAGGTCGCTGCGGTGATATTGGTCTTGCGGGTGGCAGTAGGTCGGTAGTCGGCTTGCGGCGATACCATACCGCCCACGTGCAGCACGATGTCGCTACCCGTTACGCCGCGCAAGATACTCTGATAGTCTGTCAAGTCTCCCCAGATGATTTCCACTTGTTCTTGCAGGGGTGCCAGCAGGGCTTTGTTTTTTGCGCTCGGACGCGCCAGTATGCGCAATGTATATCGTTCCGGATAGCGCAGTATCT
>USNU01000255.1 GCA_900556095.1 uncultured Bacteroidales bacterium
CCTAACATATCCGAAGCCACAAACACTTTGGCTTTTTTGAACACGCTCTCGATGGCTTTTTCTACAAACGGAGACTTCTCCGGCGTGCAACCTGCACCATAGAAAAAGACATGACTGACAGTCCCTGCCCAGAGCATTGACGCCATCTGCGGAAGCAGTTGGTTGCAAATCGAGTTGCGCATAGCATCGCTGGTCTGAAACAGAGGGTTAATACCATCGGTAATAAACTCCGCCGTGTGTCCATTGGCTGCCATCAGGCACCAATGCACTTTCGTCGAACCGGAATCAGCAATCAAAATCATGGTCTATTTGGTATATTAAATTAATCCCACCCCATAAAGCCTATATCCTCTATAAAATCTATATCTTCTTATAGTCTCTATACATTCTATAATCCTCTACTCGTTGGTGAAACTAAAACAAAGTGTTTGTTGATTGTTTTTTATAAAAAGTCGTACAATGCGTTGATTTTTAGTAACTTTGTAGTATCGAGTAACAAAACCAAAACACCACCATCATGCACAACTCGGCTGCAAAGTTCGCAAAAATTCTTGACATCTGCAAGAGATTTCCAGAAAATCTTGTCAATAGGCGTGGAAACTATGGGCGAAAACGACTTTGCTACAGCACCCACTTTCGCTCATTTTGCAAAAACGAAGAAACGTATAGAATGTCAGCATTTTACTATACCGGTCTCCGCCTCCCCAGTTCGCTAAATATCAAGGTAGAAGTGTTTTACAGACTCCATCCTATGCGGAATAGGTCTCCTTATTTCGCGCTTTTGCGTCTGTTGCACTCGCGGCAGAGCATTTGGCAGTTGTCGGCGACGGTGCGTCCGCCTTTTGCCCAAGGGGTGATATGGTCGGCTTCCATCTCCTCTATCTCGAAATGCTTGCCGCAAATTTTGCATATACCTTGCTGCCGTTCATACACTTCGCGGCGCGTGTTGGCGTCGAAAGCACGGATACCGAGGTGGTGTTCGTCGCCGTCGAAGACATATCGGTAGATGCCTTTTTTGTTCTCCACGTCGGAGTCCGCCATCAGTTTTGCCACGCGTTCTTCTATCTCGTTGGGGTTGACGGGGGTGTCTTTGTATTGGTTGTAGATGTTGCCCCAATCGATACCTTTCATCTCGCGGCGGTACTTGTGAAACACTGCCTGCACCCAACTAATCACTTGCTGAAAATAGTACCACAATGCACCCGCGTCGGTGTCAGAGATACTGTGTCGCGCCATGTAATCTTCTATCTTGTTGTCTGATATCCAGCGCAATACGGTCTCCAAGTAGTCTTGCTGGATAGGCGAGCCCTGCACATATTTGTTTCCCATCAGGTACGCGCCGCAGTTCGATTTGGAGAAGTAGCGTTTGGCGTCCGACAGCCATGGCGAGGCATACACCGCGTTGAGCAACTCTTGGTTGGTCAGCCGTTTGCCTGCAATGTTGATGGTCTTGAACCATTTCAATTTCTCGCTGTCCGTCCCTTTGCACAGATACACGCACAGTTCGTAATCTAAAATTTGCGCCTGTTGGTCGGCGGGGAGGTTGCCGAAATAGTTGAACATATATGCAAAGTCGCCGTTCACATATTGGCATATCGAAATCGTCCGTTGTTGCCCGTCGATGATTTCGTAGGTGCCGTCCTCGCGCACTGCCCAATACATCACATTTAGCGGGTAATGGTTTGATACTGTGTCTATTACCGCCTCGCGTTCTTTGTCGTTATAGACAAACTCGCGCTGATACGGCGGACGCACGTCCAACTTTCCGCCAAAGGCTTTCACGCCTGCCTCCTGATTGTCCACATACCCTTCGGTGAGTTGCCGAATAGTGATTTTTTGTTCTTTGATTTCCATATTGCTCTCTGTTTTTTGTTTCTCATGTCTCCATTTATAGCCATTAAAAGACCATTAAAAAGTCTCCGTTAATGTCCGTATAATGAACCGTTAATGCTTTTGCCGGGACGTGAAGCGAATCCTCAAAAAGTGCTTTTTGTTAAGATTTTCCAACTGTTTCCTCGCCATTCCGTTTCCCTGTAAAACGTTATAGGATAGTTATAGGATAGGCTACCCTTGCGCTACCTATAAAAAGTGTCAAATTTTAAGATTGGCATACTATCTTCTACGTATAAAAATACGTTTAAATACGGCTTTCCCATTTATCAAACACGACTTAGACCCGCCGTTCCATACTCCACCAGAATGTCCCGTACCGTTATCTTCTCCCATTCCGATTATCTCAAATTGGTCTGGGTTATACTTATCCATAAAAGTAATAGGTACTCCCATTACTCCGTTGTAATCACAAGGGATGTCCGATACTTTCTTGACCTCTATGGCTGAATAATTATCATAATGAGGATATGATTCCTCACTATATTTGCGATATAGAACTATATCTTCATGACGTTTGGCTAAATCCAAATTAGTAAACCAACAGATGGTACCCAAACTACGCCATTTTTGCCCTCGCTCATCCTGCCAATAGCGCGTGGCACGTGGTTCATAGTAATCAGGAACCATAAAAGCCATATCACCCGCTTTGGCACCCAACCACATTTGATTGGTTTGCAATAGCGGGAATATCTCCTTGTAAGTAATGGCATTTTGATTTCCTATTACAAGAAATTTCTTTTGATATTCAATAAGTTGTGCAATGTATTCACGGAATAGCGAAAAAGGAGGATTGGTAACAATAATGTCGGCTTGTTTGAGTAGTTCTATACACTCGGGACTACGGAAATCGCCATTGCCTTTGAGAATGGAAATAACATTTTTGTTGTTCTGCATAAGGTACTGAATATCAGCCAAGTTGA
>USNU01000256.1 GCA_900556095.1 uncultured Bacteroidales bacterium
ATCTTTAACGGCTTCGACAAGTCGAACGATGTGGTGGCAAATGCCGCACGCTCTATTGCAGAGATTATCACAATACCGGGTGTTGTAAATACCGACTTTGCCGATGTATATAATACATTGCGCCAAGGTGGTGTGGCGATAATGAATGTCGGGCGTGCCAATGGCGAATATCGTATTTCGACGGCAATCAATAATGCACTCAATTCGCCGCTTGTCAATACCAACGATGTACATGGTGCCAAGCGTCTGTTACTGCAGTTCTATTGTTCAACAGAGCATGCTATCCAGATGTCGGAGATTGATCAGATCAATAATTTTGTGAAGGAGATTGGCAAAGAGGTAGAAGTGCAATGGGGTGCAGCCATAGACGAAGAACTCGGCGAAGATGTGCGAGTTACCATTATCGCTACCGGTTATGAAGTAAATGGTCTGCCCACATTGGACGAAGAAGAAGGCGGCAAGACTATTGACGAAGCCATACAGGACAACTACCAGGAGAAGCCCTCTGAGCCGAAAGACGATGAGCAACCACAAGTGATCAATTTCGGAGAAACTATTTTTGGAAGAACGCAGACAAAAATGCAAGAAAAAGGAAGCTCTGTTCATCCTGATGCACCCGATGGAGATGATCTGGAGATACACATCGATGACGATGATGCTCCTGTTTCTTCTCCCGAACCGCCCAAACACACTTTTGGCTCATGGATGCATAGACGCTAATATAACAATCCCCGCGATACCTATATATCACGGGGATTGTTATATTACAAGCAATTGGTTATTTGCGTTTCTTAACCGACTTAATGATTTTTTTTGCTACGAAATAAACCACAACAACCCCAAGCAGCACTAATATGGCAACACTCAGTTCGTGGCTATATTGGTTTATCAAGTCGGCTTGTCCGTGTGCCACATATCCTAACAAAGCCAAAATACTATTCCATATAAACGCACCGAGGAACGTATAGAGCAAGAACTGCCCGAAATGCATCTTTGCCAAGCCCGCAGGAATACTGATAAGTTGGCGAATCCCCGGTATCAGACGTCCGACGAAAGTACTCACTTTGCCGTGTTCGTTGAAGTATGCCTCTGCTTTTTGCACTTTCTCACTGCTCAGCAGGCATAGATGCCCGAGACGGCTGTCGGCAAACTTATAGATGATGAGACGTCCGAGCCACACTGCCAAACCATAGTTGATGATTGCACCAAGCATGGCACCAATCGTACCAAACAGCACAATCAGCAATACATCTAACAAATAATTGCCCGTAACGCACAAAGCGCTCTCCGGAGATGCGGCCACATAGACTGCAGGCGGAATAACCACCTCACTCGGGAAAGGGATAAAAGACGACTCAATCGTCATCAGCGCAGTAATTGACGCATAGTTCATGTGCGCCGAATACCAGGCTGTGATGGTTTCTATGACGGTCATTTATTCAGTAGTTCGCGCACCTTGGTGCTGATTGCTTTTCCTTCGGCACGTCCCGCCAATTGTTTGGTGGCAACGCCCATCACCTTGCCCATGTCTTGTGGCCCCTGTGCGCCCACTTGCGCAATGATTTGTTCCAAGGCGGATGCCAGTTCCTCCTCGCTCAGCATAGCAGGCAGGTATTGCTCAATGATTTTGCATTGTGCCAACTCGTCTTCTGCCAGTTCGGGGCGATTGGCATCGATATACATTTGTGCCGACTCTTTGCGTTGTTTTACCATCTTTTGCAGTATCTGCAATGCTTTGTCATCGTGCAATTCTCCATCGCCACCTTTGGCGGTCTTGGCTTCAAGAAACTCTTTTTTTATGCCACGTAGTGCGTCTAATGCTACTTTGTCTTTTGCGAGCATCGCTTTCTTGATGTCTTCGCTGATTTGATCAAATAAATTCATAATCAGATAGTTTAAAAGAGGCTATAGATTCTTTGGAACCTATAGCTTCTGTGAAATTATAGGAATATCAGTTGCGCAAGTATGTATACAGGCAACAGAATGATAAGCGAGAATTTAATTATGTAGCCAAAGAACGACGGCATTTTGATTCCGTTTTCCTCTGCAATCGCTTTCACCATAAAGTTAGGTCCGTTGCCGATATAGGTCATTGCACCGAACATTACTGCACCAAGCGAGATAGCCTTGAGCAGCACCTCCGGAATACCGGCCACCATACTGCTTCCAAAGGCGGCCATCTGCTCCGGATTCAACCCAGTAGCCACGCTGTGGAAAGCAACGGCGGTAGGTGTGTTATCCAAGAAACTGGAGAGAGCCCCCGTCGCATAGTAGAATTGCCACGTATGTGCCAAACCCAATTCCGGTGCATGCTCACGCAAGAAAGCCAGTGCAGGAGTCATCGTAGTAAATATACCGAGGAACAACACTGCCACCTCAACAATCGGTCCCCAACTATATTTATTCATATCATAACGAACCGCTTTGGGCGTAGTATAAAGACTAAAGAAAGTAAGCGACAGCAAGACTATCTCACGCAAGTATTTCAACAACAAGGGGGCATCTTCTTCGCCCATCTGTGGGATAAAGCCCTCGTTGATAAAAGCGACGCTCAGAATAACTCCCAACAAATATACAAAGTTGATACCACCTTTGAGGACAAGAGGTGTATGTTCGCGTGCGTCTGCAGAGAGAGCAGTCCAATGCTCTTTCTTGTAATAGTAGGTATCCATAACAAAATAGATGAGCAACAGCAGCCCGCCTACAAACAACCATTCCGGCAAGAGATGCAGGAACCATGCAAAATCGGCTCCGCGCAAGAAAAGCATAAACAATGGCGGG
>USNU01000257.1 GCA_900556095.1 uncultured Bacteroidales bacterium
CGAATATCTCGGCGACGAGGGATTGTTGTTTGCCAACGAAGTAGTCCGTCAGCGTGTGTTTGTCTTGAGTGAGAATGTGCAGAAGTGGGGCAATGGCAACACGGTGGTAACGCACAATATGCCTGCCGAATACGGTGAGCGGTGTGCCAATCTGTTCGATTGTATTTTGGTGGACGCGCCCTGTTCGGGCGAAGGGATGTTCCGTAAGGACCCTGCTGCCCGCGATGAATGGAGTTTGCAAAATGTGAAGATGTGTGCCGACCGCCAACGTACTATCCTGACCGATGTGTGGGACGCGCTTAAGCCAGGCGGGATACTCATCTATTCCACATGCACGTTCAATAACGAGGAAAACGAAAAGAATGTCCAATGGATGGCGGAGACGCTCGGTGCGGATGTCTTACCTCTGCCCACCGACCCCGCATGGGGTATCAGCGAGGGAACTGTCGGCTACCATTTCTATCCCAATCGCACCAAGAGTGAAGGATTGTATATCTGTGCCTTGCGCAAGCATGAGGCTGCCTTTACCCCCTTTAAGATAAAAGTTCCTAAACGCACAACCGCTACGCCTGTTACCTATGAGAAGGAAATGCGTGCGTGGTTGCAACACCCGGACCATTGGGCAATCCGGCAGAACGATCGTTTCGCAACGGCGTATCCCGCTAAATATAAGGATTTGATTGACTATTTTGCAGCGCAGTTCACCTGTATCTCTACGGGCTTCGGTTTGGGTGAGGAGCGCGGCAAAGGTATCGTTCCGCAGCATGCGCTGAGTATGGCAAAGGACCTCCGCAAGGACGCCTTCCAACAGTTGTCGCTCAATCTTGAGCAAGCCCTTTCTTATCTCCGCACTGAGGCACTCAATCTCGATTTATCACAGTTGCCTACGGGTGTTGTCCTTCTTACGTATGATGACATTCCCCTCGGCTTTGCCAAGAACGTCGGTTCCCGCCTCAACAATCTCTACCCCAACGAATGGCGTATCCGTAAACTATGACATCCAGCACAAAATGATACAAAAAAAGAGATTGCCCTGCGTAGGACAACCTCCACAAATATAAGCACTATTCGCTTTTAGTGTTCTATCTGCCCGATAATCTCATTCATCTCGCGGATACATTTCTTGTTCTGCAGACTGCCGATGATTCCACCAATCGCACCTCCGACAATCGCACCAACGGCTATACTGATAACGAAAGTGAGGTCATCGGTATGGTGCAAATACAACTCCGTAAAAAACCAAATGAGCCATATCGCAACCATTGAAAAGCCTATCCGTATCCAATTTTTATAGAACTGACGCAGTTGTCGTACTCGTTTGGACACTGTGAGCAGGTCGCCTTGCATAATTTCGCGCTCTTTTACACGGCGGTGCGGAAGCAGTGTTGCCAAAAAGCACACAAGTATCATTAGGGTCGTGCCGCCGATAAACCACCACGAGCAACCAAACCCGTAAAAGATATAGTTGCCGAAGGTTACAACAAACAAGGCACAAATTCCTTCTATCCACACCATTCTGCTCAGCCGCCGTACACGTTGGCGCGTTACCTCACGCAGAAGTCGGTCGTTTATTATCTCTTCGTTATTTAGTTTCTGTTTGAGCAGAGCCATTTGAGCCTGCATTTCTTGTAGTTCGTCCATAGTTGTAATGATTAAATGCGTTCAACTTTTCTTCAATTGTTCTTTTATGCGCACCAATTTGACAGACACATTTTTGGCACTGATGCCTACTATCTGCCCTATCTCTTCGTAACTGAGGTTCTCTAACCATAGCATTACGATGGCTCTGTCCACCAGTCCCAACCGGTGAATACGGCTGTACAGTGCCTGCACTTGCTGTGTGTCATCGTCTTGGTCGGTGTAGAGGTCTATATCCATACTCAGAGGCACACGCTCACCTCGCGATTTGCGCTTGCGGTCTGCTGAGATACAGGTATTCATGCTCACGCGGTATATCCATGTGGTTTCCTTGCTCTCGCCGCGGAATTTTTCATAGCCGTCCCAGAGCCGGATTAGAATATCCTGAAACAGGTCGGCAACCTCATCTTTGTCCGACGAAAACATATAGCAGATACTGTATATCGTGCTTTTGTGCCGCCGGACAAGTTGGGCAAATTGTTGTTCTTTTGTGGGTTCCATCAGTTTGTTTTGTTGTTTGTTGACAGGTGGTCCGCCACCAATCGGTTTACATACAAAGAATTTGTTTGTTGTTGAATCAGCCAATTCTATCCGTTAGACGCAAAAACTCCCCGAAAACTACAAGAAAAATGTGTTTTTTTAGAGAAACGCTTAATCAGCATAGCCTGTCATAGTTGGGTAAAAACTATCTCATAACGAATAACAGAAAGGATAAAAACAAAACAATGTCATCGTGTGCTGCGCACACAACGACATTGGAGAGCATTGTAATAGTGGACTATAGTTCCCAATTATGTGTCAATTGCCTTTATTCCGGGCACTTACTTAGCCGGACGTTTCCTATGGAACGGTTTCTTCGTAGAATCGCCTTTGCCCGAATTGCCTCTACCGAACTTACCTTTTCCGGCCCCTTTTTTGGCACGGGGGGCGTATAGGGCGTCGGCGGGTGCATCGCCCAGAGCATCGGGCAACGGAAGACGCTCTATCTGTTTGTTGAGGAAATGCTCTATTTTTTGGAAATACCGTGCGTCTTCCGGGCTGACCAATGTAACCGCCTCGCCTTTGTTTTCCGCGCGTGCGGTACGTCCGATACGGTGCACATAGTCCTCCGCGTCGCGTGGCACATCGTAGTTAATTAC
>USNU01000258.1 GCA_900556095.1 uncultured Bacteroidales bacterium
CGGTAAGCGTATGCCAAGCCATATCAAGATAGCCAAATGAGAGTTGGCGGGTGCAAGCATACGCTGCGTGGTAGTTGTTGGACGCCTTGATTTTCTCAATCAGTTCCTGCGGCATTTTCTCGCCTGTCTGATAGTGCTTCGCAAATGTATCGAGGAACTCTTTCTCGCCGAGGAAGTTCTCGTTGAACTGGGAAGGCAACTCCACAAAGTCGCGGGGAACACTGGTTCCGGAGAGAGCCGAGTATTGGCAGCGAGTGAGCATACCATGGAGTGCGTGTCCGAACTCGTGGAGGAAAGTCTCTACCTCATCATAGGTGAACAACGCCGGTTTGTCTGCCGTCGGACGGGTGAAGTTCATCACATTGACGATATGCGGACGATGGTCGTTTTTGCCCTCACGGTATTGAGGTTGGAAATCGTTCATCCATGCACCACCGCGCTTGCCATCCCGCGGGTGAAAATCGGCATAGTAAACCGCCAGATATTTGCCTTTCTCGTCAAATACCTCATATGCTTTTACTTCAGGATTGTACACAGGGATGTCTTTGTTTTCCTTGAAAGTCAGACCATAGAGGCGTTTTGCCAGACCGAACACACCTTGAACAACCGATTCTTTCTCAAAATAGGGGCGCAAGTCGTCGTCGGAGATAGCATATTTCTCGTTTTTCAGTTTCTTGGAATAGTAACTCCAATCCCACGGTTGGATAGTAGCATAGAAACCATGCGCCGTAGCAAATTGTTGCAACTCTGCCACCTCGGCATTTGCTGCGGGCATATAGTTGTCGCGCAGTTGGTCAAGCAGTTGATAAACCTTTTCGGGGGTCTCTGCCATCGTCTTATGGAGCGATTTCTCGGCATAAGTTTTCTTGCCAAAGAGGTTGGCGAGTGCCAGACGGGTGTTCACAATGTCGATGATAACCTGCGTGTTATCGTATTCGCCACCAACGCAACGGCTGTTGTATGCCGTGTGCAACTCACGACGGATATCGCGGTTGTCGAGGTCTTGCATCACCGGGATATAGGTGGTCGGTTTGAGGTTGAGCAACCAGCCTTCAACACCTTTCTTCTCTGCGTTCTCGCGCAAGATAGCCTTGGTGTCGTCGTTCAGACCTGCCAAGAGAGACTCATCGGTGATGAGCATGGTCCACGCATTGGTAGCACGGAGTACATTCTGCCCATAGAGCAAAGTGAGTTGGCTCAGTTTGGAGGACAACTCGCGGTAGGTCTGTTTGTCTTCAGGGCTGAGGTTAGCACCGTTGTTGGCAAACGACTCGTAGATATCATCCAAGAGTTTGGATTGCTCTTTGTTAAGTTTCAGTTGGTCTTTTTTGTCATACACCGCCTTGATACGTTTGAAAAGACCTTCGTTGAGGCGGATGTTTGCCGAATACTCCGACATCTTCGGAGTGAGTGCCGTCTCGATGCTGTCGAGGGTCTCGTTGGTGTCGGAGTTGGTGAGGTTGTAGAAGCAACCGGCTACCAAAGAAAGCATGTGTCCCGATTTCTCGTATGCCTCAATGGTGTTGGCAAAAGTCGGTTCCTCGGTGTTGTTTACGATAGCGTCGATTTCAGCCAATCCCTGACGCATACCCTCCTCAAAAGCGGGCATGTAGTGTTCGGGGCGAATCTCGTTGAAGGGATAGGTACCATGTGGTGTTTTCCATTCGTTCTCGTGGAAGAATGGGTTGTCAGCCTGAGCAGGCGTGGCAGCCATAGCCGCCGTTGCAGATGTGGCAATAGCCATAGTAATCAGTAATTTTTTCATATTATATAGATTTATTATCGTCAAATTCTTCCAATGAACTATTTTCCCCGAATCAGGTTGATGTCGCCGGAGAGTTGGTATATACCGATGGAGGTATCTGCCGCATTGTTCTTGGCCTTGGTGTATTTGATTTTGGAAGTGTACTGCGCATTGGAGGCAGCATCGGTACCCAAGGCGCGAATGACATAGAAATAGGCTCCTTCGGCAGCAGGGCGACCGTTGATAGTACCATCCCACCCTTTGGCGGGATCTGTCCACTCATAAACCAACTTGCCCCAGCGATTATATACCCAGCAATGGAACTCCTTGATGGAGCGATATAGCACGCGGAACTCATCGTTTTTGCCATCTCCGTTGGGTGTAAAGACATTTGGTACAAGCAGTTGCGACTCGCTGACGGCAATGGTTATTTCAGTGGAATCCCGCTCACAATCCGGGTCTTCTGTATCCAGACAAGGGCATGTGGCGTTGCTGACGGTGCAGACCACGCGGTACGAACCCGGTTCATTGAATGTATAACGATGTTCTTCGTCGGTACGAGAAACGACCAAACGGGAACCTTTGTATATAGTCCATGAGAAATAATCTACAGCGGGCGTTGGGTTGGCTTTGAAAAGCACGTCGATTGGCGCAGAGCCCGTCAGAACGGAAGCATCGGTAGGTCTATCCACCTCGTTTTCCATCTCCGTACCGCGCACAGTGGTTTGTGTGGTGGGCATGGATTTGACTGCTATGGGGTCAGTCAGGGCAATACAAACGGAGTCTTGCTCCAAGCCGAGTTGTACGGCTATGGGTTCGTAGCACAAGCAGATGTCGGTTTCCTTGTAGATAGCGGGAAGGGCGTATTCGCCGAGCCGGAAAGTTTGGTCGGTAAGTATCACTGCCGAGTCTTGCCATTGCAGGTCGGACGAGTTCCAAGCGAGGTCGGTATAAGACAAAGAACATGTGCGCGGGAGCGTACGCATACCCGCAGGCGAGAGATAGGTCATTTCGGGAAGTGTACCC
>USNU01000259.1 GCA_900556095.1 uncultured Bacteroidales bacterium
GCGCGTTGTAGTGCCCCTGCCTAAGAATATGGACGAAATCAAACAAGTGCTGCGCGAGGAAATCGACTATCCGGGTACTTCCGTAGTTATCGCACGCCGCGAGTGTATCCAAACGCTCAAACGCCACTTGAAAGCAAAAAAGTAAAATTTCCTTTATTTCTTTTATTTCTCTCGTGCCGCGTAGCGTGCACGTAGGATAAAGAAAGTTTCTTGCCGCTTGCGGCATAGGAAACAATAACCAAAATGTAAAATACAACATGAAAAAAGATATTATTTTATCAGGTGTGGGAGGACAAGGTATCCTTTCTATTGCAACCGTTATTGGTGAAGCCGCTTTGGCAGAGGGCTTGTATCTGAAACAAGCTGAGGTACACGGTATGAGTCAGCGTGGGGGCGACGTACAGTCCAACCTCCGTCTCTCGTCCGAACCCATTCACTCCGACTTGATTCCCCTTGGCGGAGCCGACCTTATCATCTCTTTGGAACCGATGGAGGCACTCCGCTATGTACAGTATCTCAAGCCCGAAGGCTGGATTGTTACATCGTCGGTACCTTTTGTGAATATCCCCAATTACCCTGAATTGGAGGAGGTTCTCCGCCATATTGAGGCACACAAGAACCACGTTCTTTTGGACGTAGAGGCTCTTGCCAAAGAGGCAGGCGCACCCTCGCAGGCGGCTAATATGGTGTTGCTCGGCGCAGCCATTCCTATGCTGGGTATCGATCACGACAAGATGATTGCCGGCGTGCAACGTGTCTTCGCGCGCAAAGGCGAGGCTATCGTTGAGAGCAACGTCGCTGCCGTAGCCGGCTACCGCAACTCGAAACACGAGTAAAACATAACGGCACGTGAGAACTTAAACGGGAAATGCACAAAACAATGCATTTCCCGTTTTGATTTGTCTGTTTATACAGACCATATCTGTTTCAGAATGGTTCAGGGAGAATGAGCGTGGAGACGGATTTGAAAAATGCATCGCCAATGTCCCCTTAAAATTCTTGTTTACTGCGCTTCTTCGGTTTTGAAGACAATGCGGAAACTGCCGCTGCCGTCTTCCCGTGGGGTCCAAGAGGTGGAGTTGATGATGAAACGACCTATCTCGCGTGTGCTCGAAACATGGTTTCCGATACAGGGGCAGACATCATATTCGCCAATCCATACCATACGCAACATCTCGCTTGCGTCTTCCGGCAGTTTGTCTAATTTGACGCCGGCGGGGAGGTGGTCTCTGTCCACCAACTCAAAGTGTACAGCGAGGTCCTCTCGGATGAGTTCGTTCATTGTGCGTTCAATCTCTGCAACCTGTTCGGCAGTGGGTTCTGCGCGCAATATCCAATTGATTTTTGATTTCTTGCGCTCGATGTGTGCATTCCGGCTACGCTCGCAGCCGAACATCCGAACCATCGTCTGATTGAGCAGATGTTCCGCCGTATGTGCCGGCGCATATTCTTCTTTGTTATGAGAATTAAGAATGGGTTGTTCCATAGATTTACTCTTTTAGTCCGCAAACTGACTTTTCCGTCGCTCCGTAGGCTGGTGATTTAAGTATTTTCTTTTTGAATACCATGCTTGCTCAGCCATTTCGGCAAGATGGTCAGTACGGCTACTGCCAACAAAATGAGCGCAGCGCCGGTGATACTCAGCACGCTCCAATCATCGCCCAAAACCAATATGCCCACCACCATGGCAGTGAGCGGCTCAAACGCCCCTAAAATAGCCACTATGGTGCTGTTTATCAACTTGAGCGACATCGTAACGCAGATATTGCTCAGTGCCGTCGGGATAAGACCCAGCAGCATCAGGTTGATGAGGCAGGAACGATTCATTATCGGCTCCACACGCCCTTGCACCGCCAACGCAAAGAGTATCAGCAGAAGCATTCCGATAAAAAAGACATAGAACGTGAGTTTCAGGCTCGGAATACTTTTCACTTTCAGACGTGGCACCAAAATAATGTATATCGCATACGAAAGACCCGACACCAGCCCCCAAAGCACCCCCGGCCAAGAGAACGTGCCGTCCTCCGAGAACACGCCCGTCATCATCATCACACCTATCGTCGCAAGCAGAATACTCGTGGTCAGTTTCCACGAGAACTTATCCCCAAACACCACCAATCCGATGATGGCACACCATATAGGGTCGGTGAAAACCAATGCCGTAGCGATACCCGACGAGAGGTAGTGGTAGCATTCCAATGTGGCAATAGCCGTGCCGATATAGAACACCGACAGCAGCGCGATGCGCCATAGTTCGGACCATGAGATACGCATGTCGGTACGGCGGCACAACAACATCAGCAACATGGCCGCCGAGCCGAAAAGAAAACGATAAACCAATATGCTGATGTCCCCCATTCCTGCGGCGATGACCGGAATGGAAAATAAAGGAATCAGACCGAATGAAATACCCGATATGATTCCGTTGAATATACCTCGTGTTTGTTTTGTCATCTGTATAAATCCTCTTTTGGGGCCACGATGGCAGTGATAAATAGCAATACACCGAAATAGTGTGCGAAGATACGAAAAATAATCGGTATGGACAAATAGGTGGCAGTCATTCTCAATAAATTCTCTATGGATTCTCAATAAATTCTCACCGATTGGACCGGTTGAACAGACATTGAGTGTTAATCCCTAATTGTATAGACGAGTCGCTTTTAGAGAAGGGTCTTGTGTATCCCGAAATTTTGTCGTATCTTTGCGCCGTCTTTACCGCAACCTGCGTATAGGATAACCGATACATAACCGATACATAACCGATAC
>USNU01000260.1 GCA_900556095.1 uncultured Bacteroidales bacterium
CCGCCGCCATTGCCCGACTCATCAACAGGAATACCTTTCCTAAAAGAAAACGAATAGACGGTAACCAGCAAGGCAGGTGCTGCCTGAGGTGCCGCTTTGGCCGGCAAAACCGCCAATGGAAGTGTCTGTAAACGCTGACTGACCTCATATATATAGGGATACTCCTCCTGCAAAGCGGTGTGCTGTTCAAAAAGACATTGCAGATTGCATAGTGCATACGGGATAGACTCGATAAAGTGTGCTTTGTGCTCAAACAATCCTCTATATCCGTATGCTCCCAACACCTGCAAGGTACGGAAAAGCACATAATACGGCAATGTGCGGGAGAAAGCCGTTCTGTCGAACGTCCGCCCCTGTTGCAGGCAGATATGCGATTGTTCATCGAGGTAGGCTTCTATCAGCCGGTTTCGCACCTCGTCGGAGAAATGCGCCTTAGCCTGCCAAAGAAATGATGCCACATCATACTGCACAGGTCCTTTACGTCCCCCCTGAAAATCAATGAAATAAGGTTTGTATCCATCGGCTGCCGGCACCACCATCACATTGCGACTTTGGCAGTCGCGGTACATAAAACCCTGTATTTGATTTTGGAGAAGGGTAAGTGTCAATCGCTCAAAATCGTCTTCCAAGCGGGATTCCGAGAACTCTATACGAGTACCTTTGAGGAAACAGTATTTCCAATAGTTCAAATCCCAACAAATACTGCGGCGGTCGAACTCCGAGACGGGGTAACAGACACTCCAGTCCAACCCCACAGCCCCTTCGGTTTGGATATGCGCCAAGGCGCGAAGGGTCTTTTCCAAGACATCCATTTCCGGAGCCGAGAATTCGCCGGTAGTCCGCCCATGGGCGATATAATCAAAAAGAAGCGTGTCGCCCAGATCACTCTGGGTATAACTCATCTCGTCCCTGCTCACGTCCAACACTTCGGGTACAGGCAGCCCCAGTTGCCGAAAATGGCGTGCCATAACAATAAAAGCATGGTTTTCCTCCCGCGAAGTACCATCCACACGGATAACAGATGTGCCATCCGCTTTCACTTCACGGGAATATCTCCTATTACTCCCCGAACCGGAGATAGGTTGTAGGTTGCTGCTCGTAGCCATAGATAATCAATTTGCCACAAAGATAGCACAAAAAACGGAGATATACAAATACCTAACCAATTATTATCAGGAGAAAGGCCGTTACCTCAAAAAACAGGCAAAGCGATACCCCACTATAATACAAGCAACAAAACGCCTAATCACACACGAACTACACAGGTCCGACGACACAAGGACAAGACTATGCTCATAAAAGCACAAAAAAGGGATTGTCCGACTAACACTTATCAGACAATCCCACGAAAAGCGGATAGAGCATAGCAGTCGGTAGTGCGTACTACGTACAAAGCAGGACTTCGCACCACCGATTGCCAAATATCAGGAGTAACCACCTACTTTATTCCTATCGCCGCCATTCAAAAGCATAATAAAGGCGGAGACCGAAAAAAAGAGGGTGGACGGAAGAACAGAGAGACAGAAGCGCATTGGAGACTTGCACTTCGGGTACAGGTTGTACCGGATTGGCGACAGGGGCAACTGCGATGACGACATTGTCAGAGGAATGGAAATTGTTCCACACCGAGCAGGAGAAGAAGGCTTGCAGACCCAAATAGCCTTTCGGGAGAGCAAAGTCGTAACCTATCTCGGTGCAGACTCCCAGCCCCGCGGTAGGCAAACCTGCAGCATAGCCATCGGTCTGCCGGTCGGCTGACAATTGACCGGTAATGAGTTCGTCGATAACATGCACATTATAAGCCGGATAGAACGCATCAATCTTGGGGGAATACAGATGTTGGCGGGTATGCTGCCAAAGCACCGTTTGGAGAGACAAACCGACATTGAAGGTAAAACCCTTGGCACGCAAAGCCATCATCAAGGGAACCTCTGCCGATACCATTTGCTGTCGGGCATATAGTTGTGCGGAGGTGGTATAGTCCATTTGATTGCCAAGATAGTCGGTATTGGTAAACTGCTGGGAGAACCCACCGCCGATAGCGCTTGCACCATAGCCGAGCAGCAGCCCCGTACGTATGCCCAAGTCCGCTTTGGGAACAGGGGCATACCATATATAGCCGAGGTCCAATGCCCCTACTCCACCCAGTTGGTTATTCAGATTCTGCGCAGATTGTTGCAGGACGGTCATTTCGCCGCCGCGCAGTCCGAGGGTGAGCAGGTGGATATTCTCCGCGCTGAGCGGCAACGCCAGAGCAGCAAACAAGAAAAGGGATAATCGTATCTTTTTCATATTATTTCTTGACTATATAACGGAGTGTCTCGTTGAGCGAAGAACTCTCAACACGCACCTGATAGCAGCCTGCCACATAAGCGGCTTGAAGCAGGTAGGTATCGGCACCGACGGAAGTGTATGTTGCCAGCAACTGCCCCGTGGTGCTATAGACGCGGATTGTGGTTTGCTCGGCAGGGTCGAGACCGACAATCCGCAGCGTTTCGCCCGCAAGGGCTTGGTTGGGATTGAGGGCTACTTGGTGGCGTTGCCCCGAATGTGCATAATGGGCTATGGTAGAACGCATGAGCCCGTCGCATAGCATCCCCCGTGCATCAGACACATCGGCTACGGCGTAGTAATCGCCCGTGCCTTGCAGGTTCTGCGCGAGGGTAAGATAGTAGCCTGTTGCCACAGGGACATCGTCTTGCGGAAAGGCATTGTGCATATCATCGGGGGTCCCCACAACGCGATACCACGTAACGGCGGCG
>USNU01000261.1 GCA_900556095.1 uncultured Bacteroidales bacterium
GCGGTTCGGTACGCGAAGAGAGTCTCGACAAACTAAACGCAGAGATCGAGCGTCGACAAATCCCGATGAAGGATATGTGGTGGTATCTCGATACCCGCCGTTTCGGCGCAGCACCGCATGCCGGTTTCGGTTTAGGCTTCGAGCGATTGATGCTATTCGTTACGGGAATGCAGAATATCCGCGATGTCATTCCTTTCCCACGTACTCCGAAAACAGCAGAATTCTAATCTAATACACACCAAAACAACTATTTATGAGAAAAGTCTTTTCTATGTTGTTTGTCCTCCTGCTCTCTGTGGGTATGATGGCACAGACATCACTGCGAGGAACCGTTGTTGACGAAGCGGGCAACACCCCTATCGTCGGTGCAAAGGTTACTCTGGCTAACCAGAACATCTCTACCACCACCAACGGAGCGGGTGAGTTTGCCCTACTCTATTTGGAACCGATGGACGAAGAGATAATTGTAGAGGCAGACGGCTATATCGCCACTATCGAACTGGTGCTTCTGCAAGAGAATCAGAACTTGAAAATGGAGCCTATCCGCTTGCAACGCGATTTTGCACGCGATGCACAAGAGGAGATACTCCTCAACATTGCAGACGAAGATCTCAACGATGATGAGGGTAAGTCGCAGGCACAAGCATCGGCAAGTAATGACGTATTCAATTCTACCACCTCATTTGCTTGGTCCACAGCCCGTTACCGCAAGCGTGGTTACGACCAAACCTATGAGCAGACCTACATCAACGGCATCAATTTCAACTCTGCCGAGCGTGGTCAGTTCAATTTCTCGTCTATGGGCGGTTTGAATGATGCCAGCCGTAACAAAGAGGTACTTAACCCGATTGAGGCAACCAATTTTGCCTTTGGCGGTCTCGGAACATCGACCAACTACCTGATGGAGGCTTCGCGCTATGCACAGGGCTGGAAAGTGGGCGTTGCCGGCACCAACCGCAACTACAAAGGCCGCGTCAATGCCACCTATGCCAGCGGCCCCCTCGCTAACGGTTGGTCTTTTATCGGACAAATGGCATTTCGTTTCTCCCCGTATATCGACCAGAAGGGTACTATCGGTGAGGGTATCAAGTACTATTCGTTGGGCTATTTCTTCTCGGCAGAAAAGAAATTCAACAACGGTGACAAACTATCTATCATCACTTTCGGCGCACCTACCGAGCGCGGACAGTCGGCTGCCGTTACCCAAGAGGTGTACGACCTAACCAATGCCTACAACAAGACCTCGTGGGGGCATAACAACTACAACCCCTATTGGGGCTACCAGAACGGCAAGGTGCGCAACTCGCGTATCGTAAAATCGTATGACCCGACGGCAATCTTAAATTATGACCTGAAGATTGACGACTACAACAAGATAAAGTTTGCAGTCGGTTATCACTATAGTTTCTACAGCAACTCGGCACTCACGTTCTACAATGCACCAGACCCACGTCCGGATTACTATCGCAATCTGCCTTCATTCCTTTGGGACGGACAAATTGCCGACTCCAACTCGGAGCAACTCTATAGCCCTAACGGAGGACACTACCAATACGGTAATTTTATCGGCGCGGATATTAATGGTCTCGAGATGGGCATTGGACAAGTGGCACACGACGGCAACATCATCGGTCCGAGTATCAATGCACAGCAATACAATGCGTTAGTTGACCTGTGGCAAAGTCGCGACAACAAAACCACACAAATAGACTGGGACAACATCTACGCTTCGAACATCGCCAACAACTATACCAACCCCAACGGGTCGGCACGTTACCTGCTGGAACGCCGCCACAACAATATCCAGGAGGCTATGGCGAACATCAACTATGTAAATACACAGTTCGACCATCTGAAGATTACTGCAGGTTTGGAAGGCAAATTCTCGCAAGGTATCCACTACAAGACCGTGGATGACCTGCTCGGTGGTAACCAATGGATTGACGTTGACCCGTTTGCCGACCGTGATATCAAAGAGTTGGCTACCAACGCCGGTCTTTCGCAAACTGACATCGCCAATGTAAAGAAAAACGACATCGCTTCCGACTACAACGATGTGAAGCACTACGGCGACCGGTTCGGCTATGACTACCGTATCAATATGGGAACAGCCAAATTGTGGGCGCAAAACGAGTGGACATTCAATGAAGTGGACTTCTACTATGCCCTGCAACTGACCTACTCTTCTATGCAGCGTACCACCAATATGATCAACGGTCGTGCATGGTATCTCTCGCAACTCAATCCGCAATACGCTTCCCACTATCTCGGTACACAAGCCGACGAGATTATCGCACAAGCCAACAATGGTACACTCACTGCCGGTACCACCTATATGGGACAAGCACACCATTTTGTTGACCCGGCTTTTAAGATAGGCGCAACCTATAAAATTGACGGACGCAATAAACTGAAGATCAATGCACTGGCGGAAACACGCGCTCCGTTGGCACGCAATGCCTACATCTCGCAGCGTGTTCACGATCGCGCTATCGAGACTATCTACACCCACGACCAGGCTAAGAACCTCAAAGATTTCTACGCAGCCAGCGAAAAAGTAGTGGGTGGCGACCTATCCTATGAGTTCAATTTCCCCATTGTTCGCGGTCGTATCACAGGTTTCTTTACCCAGTTTTGGGACGGAAGCGAACTGAACGGCTACTATGATGACGAGGCACGTACGTTTGTCAATCAAGCTCTGACCGGCATTGACCGCCGTCACATGGGTATCGAAGCAGCCGCTGCTGTGAAACTCGG
>USNU01000262.1 GCA_900556095.1 uncultured Bacteroidales bacterium
GCCGCCATTGAGTTGATAGTTGGTGAGATTGGACAAGGTAGGTTCGCCATCAACATTGGCACGGAAATATTGACCGTTTTGCATCCAAATCTTGCTGATAGATAGGGCGTTGCGATTTCTGTTATGTACCATTAGTCGCAGTGTGGAACTGCCGATCTGGGAGAATACGGTATCAAATCGCAAGGTGTCCTTGGAAAAAGTAAGTTGCAAAGCAGGATCGTCCGACACCACCGACTCGTGGCAACTCGCCAACAAACAGAGTATAGCACAAATATAAAATATACGCTTCATAAATTAAAACATATTATATATCAGACACTGCTCAACATAAGTCTATCCACATGTCATCCTCCTCACATCTACCTTACTTTTCTATATTGTTTTTAAGAGAGCGAAGACATGAATTTGTTAAGATATTTTTATTCAAAATTAAAGGTCAACACGATGGCACGGTTGAGCAGTTTGTCAATAGCACGGGTATAAAACTCATCCTCTTTGGGCAGTTCGTTGCGTCCGTCCACGGGGGCGAGTTGGTTGGCAAAACCGATACGGTATGTAATTTCCGGACACCACTTGAACCATTGGAAATAGAGATCGCATCCGAAACCGACTTCTACAAAATAATCCCACCCCTTGAGCAAAACAGGTTTTTCACGATCGAGGCTGACATTGTACGCTGCACCGCCGCCGCCAATGAGATAGGGGCGATAGTTTCCCTCACGCTCGGCTGCCCATTTGAGGTAGAGCGGAATAGTGATGGGAATAGCCAGCACCTCGGTCTTTTGACTTTTGTCGAGCGGGAAAGTGTTACCCGACTCGTTGGTGTAGGAGATAGTACGTGACGAGAATTGCATACCCGGTGTGAAACGCAGGCTGAGATGGCGCGAGAGACGTAGGTCGGTAATGAAACCCACCGAAAAGCCCGGCATCATACTGCTGACGCGGGCATGGTAGATTTCGCCATCTATGTCCAGTTGTGAGTCGGTAACGCCGAAACTCATAAAATTGATACCCAATGAGAAACCGAAATGTACGAGACGGTCGTCCACGTAGGGGCGGTTTTGTGCATGGAGCGAACCCGATAACAGCAGCCCCAACAGCACACTATATATATATATGGTACGTTTCATATTTGTATCAGTTTTTAATCTAACATCTAACAACGCAGCGACTAACATCCAATAGTACTACCGTCTAAACATTATTCCTCCATTCCGCTCTGTTCGTAATTCATACTATCATCGCTCGGAAGGTCCCCATTGTGTTGGTCGCGCCCTGTGCTGCTGCCAAAATTGTAGGTGAGAGTGAGACTGATGGTGCGGGAATGCCAACGGTTCTCCTGGTTTTGCCAGAATCCGTCGCCCCATGTGGTGTTGCGGCGTGCACGTGAGTCAAGAATATCGCGGGCATTGAAAGCAAGAATCAGTTTTCGGTTGAGGAACGACTTGCGCAGTCCGAGGTCAATAGAGTAACTATGTGTCGTCGTACCTTGCGCTACCACGCGCGGACTGCGGTAGCGTGCGGAGAGTTGTCCTGAGAAAGTTTTGGTAAACATAAACTGCGCATTGATGCGGGCAGACCACGCCAAGATATTCTGTGCCGGTAGGGTAACGTCCACTTCTTCGCCGTTGACGAAGTCGTGATATTCGCCTTCAGTAATGGTATTCCAGTAGACATTTGCGCTGGTGGTGAGTTGCAAGATGTCTTTGAAAAGTCGGTTTTTGGCAACGATTTCCGCACCGAGGTCCTGTCGCTTTGCTACGTTGATATAGGTGTTTTTCATTACATTGCCACTCATATACTTGACATTCTGTACAATACCATCGCGATACCGCCAGAAAAGCCCTGCCGATAGAGTATGCTGTTCCCAAGTTTTGAGGTAGTTGAGTTCCAACGATGACGAATAAGCGGGCAGCAGGTCTGGGTTTCCGTACGTGATATTGGTCGAGTCGCTGAAATCCATACGTGGGTTGAGTTGTCCTCCCCATGGGCGATTGACGCGACGCGTATAGTTGAGTTGTAACTCGTGTCCGTGTCCGAAATCATAGGAGAGATAGGCGGACGGGAAGAGTTGAAAATAAGCGGTATCGCGCTTGTTCTCTTTCTGTGTGTATGCATCTTGTTCGGTACCGCCATTATCTTTGTAGTAGGACTCAAGGTGGCGACGGTAGTATTCACTACGAAGCCCCACTTGCAGGGATAGTTTATCCCAGAAACGGTTGCCGTAGGTGAGGTAGAGGGCATAGTTTTCAGTGCGCCCCTCGAAACGTGTATAGTAGTTGTAGAGTTCTTGTGTGCGTCCGTGGTCGTTGTAGGCTCTGGCATTTGAGCGATTCAACGAAATGGTGGTTTTCATACCCGCCTCAAGGCGTGAAGACTTGGTCGGTTTCCACTCATAATCAACAGCCAAATCGACCGTTTGGTCGCGGTTGTAATTATCCTGTTCCTGACGGGTGGTGTCGGTGTTCTCATACTGGGTATAGCGCGTTTCCTGATTCCATGTAAAATGGTTATATTGTGCCGTTACAATCACTTGATGGTGGTCGTTTTTGTAGGTATAATCCACCTGTGCCTGCCCCCCGGGATGCCAACCATTGCCGTCTTGTGTGCGGTCGTAGAAACGGAGTGTGTCGCCTGTGGCATAGTCTGTGAGCAAGTAGAGACTTGTATTGCGATTGTGTTCACGGAAAGCCTTCGGATCGGACACCATCCCGAAGCCCGATATACCCACCGATGAATGTTTGCTTGCGCG
>USNU01000263.1 GCA_900556095.1 uncultured Bacteroidales bacterium
GACCACTGGAGCAATCTTATCATGCTTCCTTGCACACCCGACAATGCTTTTTGTCCCGCTTTTCCGGAAGAGACACCCGATGTGATTTATCTCTGTTCCCCCAATAATCCGACGGGGACTGCGCTGACGCGCCACCAACTGGCAGCGTGGGTCGATTATGCCCGCCAAAACCATAGTCTGATTATCTTCGATTCTGCCTACGAGGCATTTATCCGCAATGCCGATGTGCCGCATAGTATCTATGAGATTCCGGGCGCAAAGGAGGTCGCGATAGAGGTGCGCAGTTTCAGCAAGACGGCAGGATTTACGGGCATACGATGTGGCTATACCGTTGTGCCTAAGGCGCTTATGGGGCGCAACGACAATGGCGATGATGTGTCGCTCAATGCACTCTGGTATCGTCGTCAGTGCACCAAGTATAACGGTACGAGTTATATCTCGATGCGTGGTGCGCAGGCGGTTCTCAATGACGAGGGACATCGCCAAGTGATGGCGCAGATAGATGGTTATATGCGCAATGCCGATTTGATACGCAACAGCCTGAGCAACTGTGGATTAGAGGTCTATGGAGGGCAAGACGGTCCGTATGTATGGGTGCGTGCACCGTATGGATTGGACTCGTGGTCATTCTTCGACCAACTTCTGCAAACCTGCCAAATCGTTTGCACTCCGGGCGTCGGTTTTGGTCCTCATGGTGCCGGTTTCGTCCGTTTTTCTGCTTTCGGTTCGCAGGAGCAAGCCGAAGAGGCTATGCGGCGTATCAAAAGTACGCTGTAGATCGGGAGTCTGTCGCGTGTCTATCGGGTGATTAGTAGGTGATTCAGCCCCCCCCAACCATCGCCCCAACAATCTCATACAATTCCTTACTCCTTGTTCTTTATTCCTTATTCCCAACTAAAAAGTCAGGTGGATGTCAGGTGGATGTCAGGTGAATGTCAGGTGGATAACCTCCCCTCTCCCCTATCTGTTCCATTTGTCCTATTGGTCTTATTCGCCCCATTCCGCCAACCTCGCCAACCAACCGACCTTTTTCCAAACTTATATATACCCGCGTGTGCGCGTATGTGTATATATTATATAAAAAGGTTGGTTGGTTGGCAAGTCGGTTATTGGGCTTGCGTGTGATGTGGAAGGTGTAATAACTTATAAAATTATAAAATTCATACTGCAAGGTTGTGTATTTCACATATTATCTGTATCTTTGCACCGAAAAAGTGTTCGTTAAGGTTATTTTTATTTCTCTTTTGTAACAAGTTCGTAGTTCTGTACTTCAATGAGAAACACAACACTCCATATCAGCAACAAAGTAACAAAAACAATAAATATGATGAAGAAATTATCACTCCTGTTTCTATTTATCACTTTCCTTTGCGGCACAAGTGCGTATGCTGCGCCGGTAGAAGGCAAAACATTCACCAATGTTGACCACTTGGGAGCATATCCGACACCGCAAAACATGACGGCTTCGCTCAGCGGCAACCAAATCGTGCTTCAGTGGGACGGCGTACATTGGCCTGCGGACGGCTACCTTGAGGAGATTGACGGACGGAAGGTACCGACCAACGTCTATTATGCTGTTGACTGTCGCACTCGGCAGAGCGGCACGACCGAGTGGAGCGAGTGGTGGAATTGCAGTAGCCTGAGTAGATATGAGTCTAATTATGGGGTACCGGGGGAGTTCCTTGAGCGCGTGACGATGAAGCGTAATGCCAAGCCCGGAACAAACTACCAGTTTCGTGTGCGGTGCCAATGCAATTCCGTTTGGCGCGGGGAAGGGCTGTATGACACGCCCAACGAAGACCCCGACCCGATACAGGACTGCTATTTCAGCGAATGGTCGGATACCATGTATGTATCCCGCACACTCGATAGTTTGATTGTATCGTCGGTAACGACGCGTGGCGAACTGGATGGTAAGACATCTGTCATAGTCAATTACACCTATAAATCTTCGCGCGGGACAGACGGCGAGCAACCGCTCTATTTCACTTTCAAGGCAGTGGAGATTCCTAATGACGGTTGGTTTCCGGAAGCCCCTCCGGAAGGGCAGAAGCCCTATGCGCGGCGTGACGGAACGCCGCTCACAGTGCAGAGCCTCAAGGTAACGTGTCCTGATGAAACACCGCAGGATATAGACGCGACCGATTTCTCCCTGAAAATGTCCGGCAAATCGGGAACATTCACATGGGACGCCTACAAAGATTTGAAGAACTACCATCACAATGATGTAACCATTTGGGTACAAGGTTGGGAAAGACCGGCGACGGAGGGTGATAAACCGCGCCTTGTAGTGGACGACGCCATCGGGAAAGTGGCTCTGGATACGCGCCCTTACTGCCGAGCCGACTGCCGACAAAACCGGTATTCTCCTCACGTGGCCGAATGTCCCGAATGGGGTCAA
The DNA here is from genome assembly GCA_900556095.1 of uncultured Bacteroidales bacterium. Lineage (GTDB taxonomy): Bacteria > Bacteroidota > Bacteroidia > Bacteroidales > Paludibacteraceae > Colicola. The sequence goes on from USNU01000263.1 coordinate 2,402, forward strand.
GTATGCGGTTACGCGCACTGCCGATGGAGGCGAAAGCATACTGCTTACAGAAACCACCGATACGACTTACACGGATATGAGTGCCGAAGAAGTACAAATCTACACGTATGAAATCAAAGCATTCGATTCGGCAAACAATGCCATTGCTTCGGGAACTGTTGTTGGCTATAGAACGCTCGACGAGGCGGAACTGAAGGGTGTCTCTACACGTCGGCCATGGAACGGCACGGTAGATATTGACCTCGCCTACAAGACGGTGCGCAATAAATTGGCACAACTGACAGGCGTCGCAATACCGGAAAGAACCGTTACCATCAGGGTAACAACGGCAG
>USNU01000264.1 GCA_900556095.1 uncultured Bacteroidales bacterium
CTGCCGGAGCCACAGAGATTGATATCGTTATCTCAATCGGAAAGTTCCTCGAAGGCAAATATCAAGAGGTTTTTGACGAAATTAGCGAAATCAAAGCGGCTATTCGTAATGCACACCTCAAAGTCATTCTCGAGACAGGTGCGCTCAAGACTGCGGAGAATATTTACAAAGCCTCTATCCTTGCTATGGCTGCGGGGGCTGACTTCATCAAGACCTCTACGGGGAAGATTGCTGTCAATGCCACCCCGGAGGCTACGTATGTAATGTGTCATGCTATCAAGGATTGGTATGAAAAGACCGGTCAAAAAGTCTGCTACAAACCTGCAGGCGGTGTTAGCACAACCGAGGAGGCGGTGCAACACTATACTCTCGTCAAAGAGATTCTCGGTAACGATTGGCTCAACAACCAAAGTTTCCGTTTCGGCGCAAGCCGCTTGGCTAACAACTTGCTGACCTCTATTATGGGGACAGAGACCAAATACTTCTAATTAGGAGATATGTTTACCGTACTAAATAAACGTTTTTTCTCAGAGAATGTGGCGGAGCTGATTATTGAGGCTCCGCTCATTGCACGTAGCCGTAGGGCAGGACATTTTGTCATCGTGCGTGTAGATAAACAGTCGGAGCGTATGCCGCTCACCATTGCGGATGCCGACCCCGAAAAGGGAACAATCACCCTTGTGGTACAGCGTATCGGCGTTTCGTCCGCCAAACTCTGTGCACTCAATGTGGGCGACGAGTTGGCAGACTTGGTTGGTCCTCTCGGGCGTGCCACGCATATTGAAAACTATGGTACGGTCGTTTGTGCGTGCGGTGGAGTGGGGGCTGCCCCGATGCTCCCTATTGCTGAGGCGTTGAAAGCAGCAGGCAACCGCGTCATCACCGTACTGGCTGCCCGCACGGCGAACTTGATTATACTCAAAGAGCAACTGAGCCGTTTCTCCGATGAGGTCATTATTATGACCGACGACGGATCTATGGGGCAAAAGGGACTCGTTACGCAGGGTATAGAACAGGTCATTCAGCGCGAGAAGGTGGACAAATGTATCACTATTGGTCCTGCCATTATGATGAAGTTTGTCGCTCTTACCACGCAGAAATACAACGTGCCCACCGAGGCGAGTCTCAACACCATCATGGTGGACGGAACGGGTATGTGTGGTGCATGCCGCGTCTCTGTGGGCGGTAAGACACGCTTCGTCTGTGTTGACGGACCGGAGTTCGATGCCCATCAAGTTGATTTCGACGAGATGCTATCGCGCCTGCGGTCCTACAAAGCCGAAGAGGCTGCCGCCTATCAAGCCTACCTCAATGGCACTGCGGCAAAACCGCAGAACACTTTCGAACAGACTACCACGGAAACGTTGACGCATATCGATGTGACGCCGTTTATCGGTACTGCCAAAGACCGTGTGGCTATTCCGCGTGTGCAGATGAATGAATTGGCACCCGATGTGCGGGTGCGCTCTATCCACGCCGAGGTTAATCAGGGACTCACTCCCGAGCAGGCAATCTGCGAATCTCACCGTTGCCTGAACTGCAAGACCCCTACTTGCGTGCAGGGGTGCCCCGTGAATATCAACATACCGGGTTTTATCAAGCAGTTGGAGCAGGGCAATATCCAAGAGGCGGCAGATGTCATCAAACAGAGTTCTTCGCTACCCGCTGTGTGCGGACGTGTATGCCCGCAAGAAAAACAATGTGAGGCACAATGTATCCACTTGAAAATGGGGCACCAACCTGTTGCCATCGGTTATTTGGAGCGTTTTGTGGCAGACCATGCAGCAGCGACAAAGAACGAGGAACAAAGAACAAAGAATGGCAAGAAGATTGCTGTGGTGGGGTCGGGACCTGCAGGGCTGGCTTTTGCGGGTGATATGGCGAAATACGGCTACGAGGTGACGGTCTTTGAGGCACTTCATGAGATTGGCGGCGTACTCAAATATGGTATCCCCGAGTTTCGTCTGCCCAACCGCATTGTCGATGCCGAGATCAACGGACTGAAAGCCCTTGGCGTTACTTTCCGCACCGATACCATTATCGGCAAGACGATCAGCACTGACCAACTGCAGCAAGAAGGCTACTCCGCCATCTTCGTCGGGTCGGGTGCCGGTCTGCCCCGTTTTATGGGTATCCCCGGCGAGAACCTGAACGGTGTCCTCTCGTGCAACGAATACCTCACGCGCGTCAATCTGATGGACGCGAGCAATGCGACTACCGACACGCCGCTGCTCTATGGCAGGAATGTGGCGGTTATCGGCGGCGGAAACACCGCTATGGATGCGGTGCGTACAGCCAAACGCTTGGGCGCAGAGCGGGCGATGATTGTCTATCGCCGTTCCGAGGAAGAGATGCCCGCGCGTATTGAAGAGGTGCGCCACGCCAAAGAGGAGGGCATCGAGTTCCTTACCCTGCATAATCCGATCGAGTACCATGCCGACGACAACGGACGCGTGAAAGAGGCGGTGCTGCAAGTGATGGCATTGGGGGAACCCGACGAGTCGGGACGCCGCAGTCCCGTACCCGTAGAGGGACAGACACTTACTATCCCTGTTGACTTGGTTATCGTCAGCGTCGGCGTCAGTCCCAACCCGCTTATTCCGCACAGCGTAGCGGGCTTGGAAATCGGCAAAAAAGGTACAATCGTAGTAAACGATGCTATGCAATCGTCTATCCCGACGCTCTTTGCCGGCGGCGACATCGTCCGCAGTGGGGCCACAGTTATCCTCGCTA
>USNU01000265.1 GCA_900556095.1 uncultured Bacteroidales bacterium
GCAGACCGCACATTCGTTGTCGTCCGCCACTCGCACCGACATACATCTGCTTCTGCGTGCCACGCTGTAAATCAGTCGAATAGTTCCATCAAGACTTCAAGAGAACGAGGGAATTGCCAGTCTTCGATTTGGTCGGAAAAGTATTGGCAGAGGGCTTGCAGTTGCTGCTGACGCGCTTGGCGTGTGGAGGGAAGTTGTGTCAATTCGGGGTGTGTTTCTTCATCAATACCAAACCCAAGGAGTGTTGCCAATCCTACTAAAAACCGGATATGCAGGTTCTCGGGTTCGGGAGTGGTGTCCAATTCGCGCACAACGGAGGTCAGATACAAAAATAGTTCAGGGTCTTCCATGGGGTGTCGGAGGGTACGAAAAAGCACCTCGGCGAGGAAGATAGCCACGGTTTGGCGACGCAGGTCGGTGGGCAGTTGGGTAGGGGTGTATAACAACCGTGCCTGACGAAGGGTCTGAAATTGCCGGTTAGGCTGCATATCGGCTGTCAGTTCTACCAGCGAAAGCGGGGAATATTGCGCAGCACTTTTTTTGCGCCCGAGACCATACACCATGTAATTTACGCGCCCGCCCGCGCGCGTGAAAGCGTGTAGGATATGTGCTTTGTCACTGTATGGTTGCAGACTGAGAACGATGGCTTCTGTGGTAGTGAGCATAGAAAAAGAGACAACTGCTTAAATACATTGTAGTTGCAAAAGTACAACAAAAAACCGAAATAGGACTATATGTAAGAAAAAAACTTCAAAAAGTTTTGCTATATCGAAAAAAAGCAGTAATTTTGCAGTCGCTTTTCGTCTAACGGCTAAGGCGGAACGGATAAATGTATATATAGAACCCCGCCCTACAAGGTGTTTCGCAGCAGATTGCGAGGTAGTTTGCAAGGGCATAAACCTGATAAACAGAGATGAAACGTACATTCCAACCCTCACAACGTAAGCGTCGTAACAAACACGGTTTCCGCGAGAGAATGGCTACCGCAAACGGTCGCCGCGTATTGGCTGCTCGTCGTGCTCATGGTCGTAAGAAATTGACCGTTGCAGACGAAGGTCGCCATAAGTATTAATTAGTTCTACTAATTGAGCACATACCAATACAGGGAAAAGAGACCGTGTCTCCTTTCCCTTATTTTGTACTTAGAGATCTCCCCAACTGACTAAGGATTTCTATGATGCCCACCGGGCATCAATCGGAAATCCGCAATAAGGCGGTATTTCCTTCACCTCCAAAGGAGGGGCTTACAGAATGGGTAGAAACAGGCTATCCACAGGGTAACATCAGGGAAAATTCAATGCGTAATGCATAATGCGGGATGTGTACTTGTATGCTATCCACACGGCATCCACCTGACATCCACCCGTGTTTGCAATGCACAATGCATAATGTACAAAACGAGGTATGTTAATTAATTATTTTTAATTGTTAATTGAAACTATGGAATCGACAAGACAACACAAGATTGCTCGTCTGATACAGAAGGACTTGAGCGACATTTTTTTGCGCTATGCGCGTACACTTGGTGGGACACTTATCTCGGTGAGCGAGGTGCGCGTGTCGCCCGATCTGGCGATTGCGCACGTATATCTGTCCATATTTCCGCAGGACAAAGTGGCGGCTACGATGGAAAAAATAGAGGAAAACAAGGGGAAGTTCCGCGGCGAGATGGGAACTTTGGAGCGACACCAGTTGCGAATTATCCCCGAACTGAATTTCCATATCGATGAGACTATCGACCGTATGGAACGTATTGATGAGTTGCTCCATAGCGATACGCATCTCCATGATAATGAGTCGAATGCGTAGAGCATGAGCCGAGTGGAGGGATATATAGCGTGGCGATACCTGTTCTCGAAGAAAGGGCATAATGCCATCAATATCGTTTCGGGTGTGAGTGCCGCAGCGGTGTGTGTCGTTACGGCGGCTATGGTCTGCGTGCTGAGCGTGATGAACGGCTTTGGCAGCCTTGTGGAACACATGTTCTCGGAGTTCGACCCTGAGGTGCGTGTGGAAGCCGCCGATGGCAAATATTTCCGTACGGACACGCTGCCGATATTGCAACTGCGGGCATTGCCGTGTGTGGAGACGGTATCGGAGGTGGTGGAAGAGACGGCACTTGTGCGCTACAAAGATCACCAGCAACCGGCACGACTGATGGGTGTGGATACGCATTTTCAGGAGATTACGCATATAGATTCTATCATCTCGGACGGCTGTTTCTCGGTGCATGACGGGGCATTCGACCGTTGTGTGATGGGGCGCGGGCTGGCATCGCAACTGGGTATGAATGCGCATTTTGTCGGGGGAGTCCATTTGTATGCGCCCAAGCGCACGGAGCGGGTGAATATGCTGCGTCCCGACGAGAGTTTTTGCCATGAGGTATGTTTTATTGCCGGCACGTTTGCGGTCAATCAGGTGCAGTATGACGACCAATTGCTGTTGGTTTCTCTGCCGCTCGCAAGGCGTATTTTCCAATATGATTCTCTGACAGTTACGTCGCTCAGTCTGCGTCTGAAGGAGGGAGTAAATATGCGTCAAGCCAAGCGGCAGATGGCGGCGGCTTTGGGAACCGGCTATGTGGTGCAAGACCGCTATGAGCAGCAGGCGGATTTCTTTCGTATCCTAAAGATTGAGAAACTGCTCACGGCGTTGCTGATGGCGTTTATCTTGCTGATTGCCTGCTTCAATGTCATTGGCTCCCTTT
>USNU01000266.1 GCA_900556095.1 uncultured Bacteroidales bacterium
AGTAAGGTTGTCCTCACTATGTATTATTCTATTTTCTATATCTTTCTATTACTCCACTCCTATCGGCAGAGTACGCTCAATACGCTGATCGAGAGATGTCAGTGTCTCGGTATTTGCCACGCCGGGAATCTCCTGTATCTTCGAGTTGAGCAACTCCATCAAGTGTTGGTCATCCCTTGCATACAACTTGATGAGCATCGAATATGCACCCAACGTATACTGCGACTCCACTATCTCGGGTATCTTCTCCAGTTCCGCACTTACCGACTTATACATAGAAGCCTTGGTCAACATTATGCCCACATACACGCACAACTGATAACCTAACATCTTCGGATTTACCCGATAACCGGACCCTATGATTACTCCATTATCAAACATTTTCTGTACACGCTGATGCACAGCCGCACGACTTACTCCGCACATCTCTGCCACCTCTTTAAAAGGAATGCGTGCATTATGTGTAATCACACTCAGAATTTTTCTGTCCAAATCGTCTATCTTTTCCATAACTATATTAATGTATTGCTTTTTTTGTTCAAAAATCGTACCTATTGTAACAAAAACGCCGATTTTCTCTGCAAAATTACTACTTTTTTTGCACACCTACAAGTTTTTTAGTACTTTTGCATATTTGTTTATAGAAAAATGACACTCAACGATTACATAGAGTCCCACACCTCACCGGAAAATGACGCTTTGGCGTTCATCACCCACGATACCAACGTCAATATTCTCAACTCCCATATGCTATCGGGACAAGTGCAAGGGCGTCTACTCTCGCTGCTAAGCAAGATGATTCACCCTAATCGCATACTCGAGTTAGGCACATTTACCGGTTACTCCGCCCTCTGTTTGGCAGAAGGGTTACCCGACGAAGGCAAACTGCTCACCCTTGAACATAACGACGAACTCGAGGATACCATTCGCCGCAACTTGTCGCTATCACCTCTCGGAGAAAAAATTGAATTACGCATCGGCGACGCCAAAGAGATACTCCCAACCCTGCAAGGCAGTCTTTTTGACCTTGTTTTTATAGATGCCGACAAGCGTGAATACTGCACCTATCTCGACCTTGTCTATTCTCTTGTACCCGTAGGCGGCTGGCTCATTGCGGACAACACCCTGTGGGACGGGCATATCATCGACCACGCCTACGACAAGGATAAACAGACTCTCGGACTGCGTGCTTTCAACGACCATTTGGCGCAGGACCCGCGTTTTGAACAAGTCATCCTCCCTGTCCGTGACGGACTGACTATCATCCATAAAATCCGGTAGATTTTTCTCCGTATTCCATACCCATTAGTCCACCTTGCAACCGTATCCGGCTGCAAGACATTTCTCTTCTCCAGAAAACAAACGAAAAAACGGCTCCCCATTCCCATGGAGAGCCGTCGCAAAATAAATCAAAACCAATTTCTAATCACTCCTCATCTGCATTCGCAGCAGCATATTCTTTGAGAAGTTTATCTTGAACGTCTGCCGGTACGAGTTCGTAGTCTTTGAACTTCATCGTAAATGTTGCACGACCGCCGGTGAGTGAACTGAGCGTAGTGGAATAAGAGGTCAGTTCTTTCAGAGGCACTTCGGCGTGCAGACAGGTAAAGTTCTTCTCTGTCTCCATACCCAGTACCATACCGCGACGCCCTGTGATATCCGACATCACATCGCCCACAAGTTCATTCGGCACAAGCACTTCTACCTCATAGATTGGCTCCAACACCTTCGGGTTGGCATTGCGGAACGCCTCGGCAAAGGCATGGCGGCCTGCCAAGCGGAACGAGATTTCATTGGAATCTACAGGGTGCATCTTGCCGTCATATACAATCACACGCACATCGCGGGCATACGAACCTGTCAGCGGGCCTTGCTCCATACGGTCCATGATACCCTTGAGGATAGCGGGGATAAAGCGTGCCTCGATAGCACCGCCCACAATAGAATTGATAAGTACCAACTTACCACCCCACTCCAACGGCACTTCCTGCGTGTCTTTGACAGTGATACGATATTCCTGATTGCCGAATTTATACACTTCCTTCACAGGTACACCATCCTCGTATGGCTCTACAATCAAGTGAACTTCACCGAATTGTCCCGAACCACCGGATTGTTTCTTGTGGCGATAGTCGGCACGCGCAGCCTTTGTGATAGTCTCGCGATACGGAATCTTCGGTTCCTCGAACACCACTTGCATCTTCTCGTTGTTCTCCAGACGCCATTTCAGGGTACGGAGGTGGAACTCGCCCTGCCCGGAAACAATCATCTGTCTCAACTCTTTCGACTGCTCTACCATCCATGTCGGATCTTCCTCATGCATACGGGTAAGCAAAGCCGCCAATTTCTCGTTATCTGCCTCGTTTACAGGGCGGATAGCACGACGGAAACGCGGTTGCGGGTACTCTATCTTCGCATAATGCAGATCACAATCTTTTGCATTGAGGGTATTTCCCGTACGAGTATCTTTCAGTTTCACGGTAGCCGCGATATCGCCCGCTGCGACCTCGTCCACCGGTATACGGTTGGCTCCCGCCACCATATAGAGTTGCGAGATACGTTCCTTGCCGCCTCGGTCCATATTCAGCAGGTCATCGCCCGCTTTGACAGTCCCTTGCATTACGCGGAAATAGTTCACCTCGCCGATATGCGGCTCCATACCCGTCT
>USNU01000267.1 GCA_900556095.1 uncultured Bacteroidales bacterium
ATCTGCTGCAGATTTATAACAATTATTTCAAACACGCAAATAATATCTTAAAAAAACTGTTTTTTCTGCTTTTTATGAATGTATTTTTTCAAAACCTCCTACTCAATCGACTGCAAATAAGTCTAAAGTGTATATTTTATGTCTCTCTAAAAACATTCCTTTTGTTAATATCTGCTTTCCGTTGATCACTACATACCTTTTACGAATCACCGTCGAATCACCTACGAACCACCTACCTCTCACCGTCGAACCACAAAACATACACGATTATTAAGATTCTAGACAATTTCTAACAGTAATCCAAAACACCATTCGGCGGTTTTTTAGGGGGCAAAACCTTATCTATTTACAACGGGTTTCCTTATCAAAAAAATCTTTGTAAAAAACACAAAATCATTTTGTTAATAATCCGTACCTTTGCACCGCCTTTTAGAGACAGTGGCAGTATATCGGTCGCGCGCAATAAATATATGCCGGATATTACCACAGATGTTAAGGTCTCGAATGTTCACGCGAGAGAGAATAGATGGACAAAATAATATTTAATAATTAAAAAACTAATGTCTGAATATGCATTAGAAATCCCGTTTCGGGAATTTCGCGGCAAGATTTGCCGCCACGGCCGGATCATCTTCAAGAAGGCGAACGGCACACGCTACACAAGCGTGATTTGCAACCCCTATAAGGGGGCGCCAACTGAAGCACAGCAGGAGCAACGCAATAAGATGCGCACCGCTGTTGCGAATATAAAGAAACTAAATTCAACGGAACTTGCTGCTTATCGGCAAGCCTTCAAAGCGCAAAATAAATACAAGACGCTGCGGGGCTATATGATAGCACAGGAGATCCTAAAACTCCAAATGGTATGAGAAAAGTGGTCTTCCTTGACCCCGTAGATTATATCTCGGGGAAAGTTTCTCCCGCTCATACCCGTACAATCTATAAACATGTTCGGGCAACCGACCGCCGTTTTACGAGCGTACGAATGGATGAGGAAGACAAACCTGCAACCGAAGCCCAAGTGGCGCAGCAGGCAAAGTTCTCAGCAGTGGTTAAGTCCACGCGCAAACGGATGCAGGACGCATCCAAAATGCAGCAAGATTTGCTTGGCTTTCAAAAACAGAAACAATACAAAACATTGTACGGCTATGTTTTCAACCAAGAGTGGCTCGCCTATAATGGCTAACCCGCAAATCTTGAATATAAAGAATAATGTGGGGGCATGGTTCTGCCTGTAAAACAGACCACTCGGCGCAGAGAGGCGTCATGAACCTCACCCGCCGCAACATATAAGCCTCCTGTTTCTTTCGCGAGAGAAACAGGAGGTGTTGTTTTATTTATATATTCTCAAAAATTCCACTACTTATGCCAAAAAATGCACGCCTATACGTCAAAATAACACTACCTTTGTCCCCGAAATTATTTTTGACATAAAAGCACAAAACAAATATGAAAAAACTGACGATAGCCCTACTGGCAGCCGTACTTGCAGCCTGCAATACCACTACCCCCAACTTCCAGCATACTACGCAGCAAGACATCAACGCACTCACCGATAGTGCCGCTTTCCCTATGCCCCAAGTGCCGCTGCCATCCTTCCCCGATCGCACTTTCTCTGTACGCGATTACGGTGCCGACCCCACAGGCGTGAAACTCTCTACTACGGCTATTCAGCAAGCCATCGACGCTTGCAACGCTGCAGGCGGAGGTACGGTCATCATTCCTGCCGGCGTATATACCACGGCGGGTATCACACTCAAATCCAACGTCCGACTCTTCACCGAGCAAAACGCCTTCATCACTTTCTCACCCGATTTCTCGCTATACCCCATCTATTCCACTTGGTTCGAGGGAGTACCCACCATGCGCAGTCAGTCCCCCATCTCTGCATTCAATGCCGAGAATATCGCCATCACGGGTAAGGGTATATTCAATGGCAATGGCGACTACTGGCGTCCCCTCAAACGAAACAAAGTGAGCGACGGACAATGGAAAAACCAACTCAAAAAAGGCGGTGTACTCTCTCCCGACGGCAAAGTATGGTACCCCGATTCGGCATCCCTCTATGCCGCTTCCCTCTGCGAAGACCAGAACGTCCCCGTTGTAACCGACGACTCCGTATGGGAAAACATACATTCTTTCCTCCGCCCTGTAATGGTGCACTTCGTCGGCTGCCGCAATATACTTCTCGAGGGCGTTTGCTTTGAGAACTCTCCCGCTTGGAATATCCATCCTATGCTCTGCGAGAACCTTGTAATGCGCGACCTGACCGTCCGCAATCCCTGGTACAGCCAGAACGGAGACGGCGTGGATATCGAATCCTGCACCAATGTGGTCATCTCGCGTTGTTCTTTCGACGTTGGTGATGACGCCATCTGCATGAAATCCGGCAAGAACCAACCCGGACGTGACCGTGGTATCCCTGCCGAGAATGTCATCGTGGACAACTGTACTGTCTATCACGGCCATGGCGGCTTCGTAGTTGGCTCCGAGATGTCTGGCGGCATACGCAATATACAGGTGTCCAACAATCTGTACATCGGCACGGATGTCGGCTTGCGCTTCAAATCCACTCGCGGACGGGGTGGAGTCGTCGAAAATATATATATCCGCAACGTATATATGGCGGACATACT
>USNU01000268.1 GCA_900556095.1 uncultured Bacteroidales bacterium
TATCCATAGCCATGTTGTAGATGTCGCCTATCTTCTGTTCGATACTTCCCTTGGCGTGCTTACCGGCAGCGATGTCTTGGATAAGACCATTCACCTGCTCAAGGTTGTTGAGCGCCAGTTTGTCAAAACTGCCGAAACGGCTGTACTCGGGGGTAAGCGGATTGTTTTTCATCCACCCGCCACACGCAAAATCATAGAAATCATTCTGAGCAACGACAGTGGTGTCGAGGTTCTCCGGATGGATTCCCGTTGTCTGTTGTTTGGTGCATGCTGTAGCCATAAGTGTGATTGCTGCAAGCGAAAAAACGATTTTTTTCATATTGTTACTTACATATGTTTCAAAATTGTCCGCAAAAGTACTCATTTTCTTGCACGTATGCAAATTATTTCGTACCTTTGCGGCAATTTAATTCCCCTCTTCCTAAGAGGAAAACTGAAAAAAAACTCCGTCTTACAATGCAACATGCATTGCGATTTCGAACAAAATTACCGATTACTAATCAAACAAACAAATATGATTCTTGACAAATTGGAAAACGCTGACTGGTATTTTGACAGCGTGCCGGGCTTTGCCCAATTTATGAAATTCTTTAACGAAAACGACCTTGAGGAGATGCCTGCCTGCAAGATTCACTTGGACGGCAATGACCTATATGTAAATATCCTTGATTTCAACGGCAAAGAAGAGGAAAACTGCCGTATGGAGGCACACAAGGACTATATTGATATTCAGATTCCGCTGACCGATGACGAGGTGATGGGGTGGAAATCGCAGGTGGACTGTCAGGAGATAATGCAAGAGTACGATGAGGGCAAGGATGTGGAGTTTTATGCCGATAAGGCCACAGCGCAGTTTGTAGTGCCAGCCGGACATTTTGCCGTTTTCTTCCCGACGGATGCACACCAACCGGGAATTGCCCCGGGTAAGCATTACCGAAAAATCATCGTTAAAACCAAAGCAAACGTCTAATCTACACAGACCGCAGGCACTATGCATTTGCGGTCTGTTTGTCTTATTTATGTAATATGGAAGAGGCGAAAAATACACTGAAATTAGTGCAGTCTGACCCGTATTTGAAGCCCTATGAGGCGGCAATACAAGCCCGGTACGACTACGCCATCCGCAAGGAGCAGCAACTCACAGGCGGCAAACCGCTGTCAGATTGGGCGGACGGCTACCTGTATTTCGGTTTGCACCGCACAAAAAGCGGCTGGGTGCTACGCGAATGGGCACCGAATGCTACTGCTATCTATATTAAAGGTGATATGAACGGCTGGGAAAAGTCGGAGAAGTATCGCTTGCAACCCATAGGCAACGGCGTCTGGGAGGTTACACTACCTACCAAGGCACTGAAACACGGGCAGCTATACAAACTATTAGTGGAATGGCAGGGCGGATACGGCGAGCGCATACCGAGTTATGCCACCCGCGTAGTGCAAGACGAGGAGACCAAGATTTTCTCTGCGCAGGTGTGGAACCCTGAGCCGTACAAATGGCAACATCACGGTAAGGTCGGGGAAACCACAGGGGGATTGTTCATCTATGAGTGCCACATCGGGATGGCCTCCGAAGAGGAGAAGGTGTCATCCTATGAGGAGTTCCGCATAAAAGTGCTGCCGCGTATTGCCGAGTTGGGCTACAACTGCCTACAGATAATGGCTATACAAGAGCACCCGTACTATGGTTCGTTTGGCTACCATGTATCGAATTTCTTTGCCGCTTCCAGCCGTTTCGGCACGCCCGAGGAACTGAAAGCCCTGATTGACGATGCACACGGGCGCGGAATAGCAGTAGTTATGGATATTGTTCATTCCCACGCCGCAAAGAACGAACTGGAGGGCTTGGGCAATTTCGACGGAACTCCATATCAGTATTTCCACACGGGCGCACGCCGCGAGCACCCTGCATGGGATAGCCTGTGTTTCAACTATGAGAAACCCGAAGTACTGCATTTTCTGCTCTCGAACTGCAAGTTCTGGCTGGATGAATACGATTTCGACGGTTTCCGTTTCGACGGCGTAACCTCTATGATGTACCTCAGTCACGGTTTGGGCGAGGATTTCAACGGTTATGGCAGTTATTTCAACGGCAACGAGGACGGCGATGCAATCTGCTATCTCACACTGGCGAACAAACTGATCCATGAGGTGAAGCAACACGCCATCACCATTGCCGAGGATATGTCGGGTATGCCGGGCTTGGCACGACCGCAAAGCGAAGGCGGAATGGGTTTCGACTACCGTCTGGCAATGGGCATTCCGGATTTTTGGATTAAGTATATCAAGGAAGTACGCGACGAGGATTGGAAAGCCGGGCATATCCTCTACGAGATGACTAACCGTCGCAACGATGAGCGCACAATCTCATATGCTGAAAGCCACGATCAAGCACTTGTAGGCGACAAAACCATCATATTCCGCCTTGCAGATGCCGACATGTACTGGCATTTCGAGCATGGACACTCCACCTATATGGTTGATCGTGCCATCGCACTCCACAAGATGATACGCCTTATCACTGCCTCAACCATCAACGGCGGGTATCTCAATTTTATGGGCAACGAGTTCGGACATCCCGAATGGATTGATTTCCCACGTCAGGGGAACGGCT
>USNU01000269.1 GCA_900556095.1 uncultured Bacteroidales bacterium
CAATACTTTTCGTTAACAGCGCATCAGGAGCAGCAGTTTGCTGCGCTTGATGCGCTTTATCGTGAATGGAACAGCAAGATCAATGTCATCTCTCGCAAGGATATTGATAATCTGTATGAACACCACGTCCTGCATTCGTTGGCTATTGCCAAGGTTTTGCCTTTTCAGCCGCAGAGCAAAATTTTGGATGTCGGCACGGGGGGCGGTTTCCCCGGAGTACCTTTGGCAATATTGTTTCCCGAATGCGAGTTTACACTGATTGATTCGATAGGCAAGAAAGTGCGTGTGGCACAGGAGGTATCCAATGCACTGGGACTGACCAATGTACGTTGCATTCAGGAGCGTGTAGAGGAGGAGAAGGGCAAGTTCGACTTTATGGTCTCTCGGGCTGTAATGCCTTTGCCCGATTTGGTTAAATTGGTGCAGAAAAATATCAGTCGTACCCAACGGAATGCCGTGCCAAACGGTTTGGTAGTACTTAAGGGCGGCGATTTGACAGACGAACTGCGTCCATTCCAAAAGCGTGTGGAGGTTACGCCTATTAGCCAACTCTTTGCGGGCGACTGGTTTGAAACCAAGCAAGTCATCTACTTACCTATGTAGCCTGTATATCTCCACCGAATAAGGTATAGGTGATTGATAGGTGATTAATAGGTGATTCCTTATAGGATACCGTCCTTATCTAATTGCAGATTTCTCACAGCGTAGCGCTCTAACATCTAACATCTAACATCTAACATCTAACTTCTAATTCCTCTCCAATGACAATCAAACCTTTCTATTTCAATCCATACCGCGAATGTACCTACGTGGTATGGGATGAGCAGAAGCAGAACCATAAGGCATTGCTGATTGATGCAGGTATGTATGGCGAGACGGAAGAAAAACGAATGGCAGATTTTCTAACCAAGGAGAACCTTTCGCCTATAGCCTTGCTCATTACGCATACTCACCCTGACCATATATGCGGAGTGGACTTTGTGCGTAGCACGTATGGTATAGAACCGATTATCTGTCCGCCGGAAGGTGCATTGCAGATACCTGATTTTGAGGGAATCGAGGTGCTGCATACCCCCGGGCATAAGGAAGATTGTGTGTGCTACTATTGGCGTCCGCAAGGCTGTGTTTTTACAGGCGATACCCTTTTCAAAGATTCTGTCGGGCGTACCGATCTCGCTGGTGGAGATATGTCTACGTTGATTCATTCGCTTGATAAACTCAAGCACCTGCCCGACAATACGATTGTTTATCCGGGGCATGGCTATTCTACCACTATCGGGCGGGAAAAGCAGTATAATCCTTATTTATGAAATATAGCAAAAGTAATATCTTAGTAGCCATTGCCGCTGTGATGGTTACGTGCTATCTGACGGCCAACGTGATGGCTACGCAAATCATTCGTATAGGCGACCTCAGTATCTTTGATGCAGGTACTATCATTTTTCCCGTTACATATATGTTGGGTGAGGTGATTACCGAAATATGGGGATTCCATACCGCCAGAAAGTTGATACTTCTTACCTTCTGCTGTCAAATGCTTTTTACTCTCTTTGCTTGGATCGGAACGTTGGTGCCGGTACCGGTTGAGACGATAGGTATGCAAGAGTCGTACCGACAAATATTTGGTTTTGTGCCGCGTATAATGTGTGCGTCGGTGTGTGCCTTCTTGGTGGGAGAGACTACCAATGCGTGGGTAATGAGCTTACTGAAAGAACGCGTTGGTGGCCCGATGTGGACGCGCACCATCAGCAGTTCGATAGTGGGATATGCGCTGGATACCACTATTTTTGTGTGTATTGCTTTTGCGGGCGTTGTCTCCTTTTCGCAGGTAATGACTATGATTGGTTTTCAAGTGCTAGCAAAAGTGTTGATGGAAATCTGTTGTTCCACTCCGTTGGCGTATGCTATAGTGGCGTGGATACGAAAACACCTGTCGGAATAAAGATGACAGGTGCTTTTCGTATGGAGATAATTTGCGAATCTGTTTTGTTTGGACAGACTGTTACATTCCGCAGAGAAAATGATACGTATCAAGGGCATATTTGTCGGTCATACCTGCTATCCAATCTACCACTAAGCGCAATTGATGATAGCGATCGAGGTGCAAGATGTCAGTGGCAACATCGGTAGGTATCTCAGGATGTTGTGCTTTGTATTCAGCTACTGCCAAATGCTGCATGGAGACGGAAATCAGTTTCTCCACACGCCAATCCTGCTTTTCGATAAGCAAATGTAATGTTTTCTCCAATATACCGGACAGGACTGTTGTCCCCATCATTTCGGCACGTGCAATCTCTGATGTACGGAAGATATATTCTAATTCAAAAACACCCAAAGCACCGCATAGTTGGTTGTCTTCCAAGAGTTCTTTACCAAACGTCCCCTGGTCAATCTCTTGCATATGATCTATAAAGGTTTGTCTTGCTATGTGTGTAAGATAGTTCATCAGGGCCACACGCAGATCCACCACCATTTTATCATGCGTATAGTGGTCATTGTTGTATGATTTCTCCAAGTGCAACATCCTGACAATATCTATCACATTGCATTGCAGACTATTTGCCAAGTACTTGAAAGTCTGCTCAATACTAATCAAGTGCTTTGAGATACC
>USNU01000270.1 GCA_900556095.1 uncultured Bacteroidales bacterium
TATTGCAGCCAATGGCACAAGCCGTACATATATTATCCATTATCCTAAGGAACTATCCTCGGAGACCGACTTGGATATGATTTTCGTGGGCGGAAAGAACCTCTCCGACTTCGACTCTGAACGGTACTTCTATAAGGTCCAACTGCCTATCGAAATCGTTGATATTCCGTTGGTTACGGTTGCCAAGAAAGAGGACGCACAGCAGGTGGAAATTGCTACCAATGGCGATACCGTGTTTGTTCACGTTACGGCGGAGAACCGGGATAAAGCAACCTACACTTTGGCGTTTGAGCGCATCAAATCCGCCAATGCGAATCTGCAAAACATCAGCCTGGGCGATGGTTTTACGCTGGAATTTGAGTCCGCGCACTACGACTATGCTGTTACCATTCCTTATGGGCAAACACAACTGCCGACTATTACGGCGGTGAAAGCAGAGGACGAGCAGTTGGTGGAACTGTCAGAACCGGTGAAGTTGCCTACGGGAGAGCAGATTGTTACCATTTTGGTTACTGCCGCCAATGGGATTGACCAATGTGCCTATACTATCACGTTCTCTTTTGCCAAGAATAACGATGCCTCCCTCATTGCCATCTATGTGCGGGGTAAGTTGTTGGAGGGATTCCGAAGCGACTCAGTTGAATATACTCTTGAATACCCCGTGGGTTCTACTATTGCCGATTTCGCGGGATTGTCCGAGATAACTTACACATTGTCTGACGGGCAGGCACACGCCGAGACGTCTATGGACAATGCAGGGACGGTTCTTATTGCCGTTACGGCGCAAGATGGTTCGGTAGAAACCTACCTTATTCATCAGATAGTTCTGACCGATACCGACAATACCGTCCGGATTATTTATCTTGATGATGCTGAATTTGCAGAGTTCGACCCCGAGCAGGATTTTTATATCTACTACATCATAGAGGGACTTACTGCGCCGAAGGTGTCTGCCGAGGCTGCCTCGCAATATGCCGAGATCAGTGTCAAGGAAGCGTCCGTAGGGGATACCTGTATCATCTCCTGTACCTCCCAGTCGGGCGAAACGCGTCGCTACTATATCTGGTTTGCACAGTCCGAACTCAATGATGCCCTTACGCCAACTGCCAACGATGTATTGGTTAAACGCTTGTCGGGTTCCACGCAGATTTTGGTCGGTACGCTTCGCAAGGATGTCTCGTTTGGCCTGTATGATATGTATGGACACCGTATCGCCTTGGAGAAAGTTCCTGTGGCAGACCCCAACGATGTTGAGATGGTTACCGAGGCTAATGGTCAGGAGAGACTGCTCAATATCACCGACCTCAGATCGGGTACAATCCTGACGCTTGATCCGAATACAATCTATTTCTACGTGTTCTTCCATAGCGAGAAACAGCGTATTGTTTCGGGCAAACTGATTGTCGTTCCCTGATTAGCAATGGCATATCTTTGGGGCTAACAATACAAGGGACTGTCTAACAAGTGTAGATGGTCCCTTGTATTGTTAGATAATGTCTTGCCGTCTTTTTGGGGGGTGATTGGATATGGATTGATTGTCTTACTTCGGGAAGAGTATTGCGTATATCTAAAAAAAGCAGTACCTTTGCAATCGAATTGGCAATAGGGCATTTGTGCGCCCCGAGCCGTAAACATTTGTACGTTTATTATGATTAAAATTTCGTTCCCGGACGGTAGTGTCCGCGAGTATGAGAGTGGCGTAACGCCGCTTCAAGTGGCTGAGAGTATCAGCAGTCGTTTGGCGCAAGATATCCTTGTGGCTAGTATCAAACCTATTACGAACCAACCCGAGAGCATCGAGGAGCAGGGCGAGGGATGGAGTATCATTGAACTGAATACCCCTATCACCGAAGACAGCCAGATTCGTCTCCACAAGTGGGACGCCGAGGCAAAGCATGCGTTCTGGCACACCTCAAGCCACTTGATGGCAGAGGCGCTGCAGGAACTGTATCCCGGTATCCAGTTCGGTATTGGACCTGCTATCGAAAACGGTTTCTACTACGATGTCTATCCCGCAGAGGGACAGACCATCAAGGAAAGCGATTTTCCTGCCATCGAGCAGAAAATGATGGAGTTGCGCAACCGTAAAGAACGCCTTGTGAAGAAGAGTATCTCTAAGGCCGACGCACTCAAAGAGTTTGGCGAAAAAGGGCAAACCTACAAGTGTGAACTCATTTCCGACCTCGAAGACGGACATATCACCACCTACACACAAGGTGCATTCACCGACCTCTGCAAAGGCCCGCACCTCCTCTCGACAGAACCTATCAAGGCTGTCAAAGTGCTCAGTTGTGCGGCTGCCTATTGGCGTGGCGACGAGAAACGCCCGATGATGACGCGTATCTATGGTATCTCGTTCCCGAAAAAGGCCATGCTGGACGAATATTTGGCACTCCTCGAAGAGGCCAAGAAACGCGACCACCGCAAGATTGGCAAGGAACTGGACCTCTTTATGTTCTCGGATATGGTGGGCAAAGGTCTGCCTATCTGGTTGCCGAAGGGTACGGCACTCCGTCTGCGCTTGGAGGATTTCCTCAAGAAGATACAGAAACGCTATGGTTATCAGCAGGTTATCACTCCGCA
>USNU01000271.1 GCA_900556095.1 uncultured Bacteroidales bacterium
AGTTTTCCCCGCAAGATGATGCTGCTCATTTTCTATTTTCTCACGGCAGCCTTCTTTGGCGGCTATCTGATGGCGGGCAGCCTCACGGCTTTTGCTATGTTCCGTATGCTCCATGGTGCGCCATTCGGTGCAACGGGTGTTTCTCTCTCTACGGTCGCTATTGATGTCTTGCCTTCTTCCAGAAGGGCGGAAGGTATTGGTTACTACGGACTTAGCAACAATATAGCCACTGCCATCAGTCCGGGTATAGCGATGTTCCTTTTCGGGCGTTTCCATAGTTATGAAATGCTCTTCTGGATTGCTCTTGGTTGCTCTGTGTTGGGGATCATCGTGGTCAGCACTATCCGTATGCGTGAGCGTGTCCTCGAGATTGATAAGCAACCGCTGTCGTTGGACCGTTTTCTGATGCTCAAAGGTTGGGCACCGTTTTTGGTGGTCTTTACGTTGGCGTTTGCCTATAGTGTGGTTACTACCTATGTGGCAATCTATGGCCGTGAAATGATGGGTATCACCAGCGGAACGGGTATGTTCTTTACGCTCTTTGCTATAGGCTTGATCATATCTCGTCTTACGGGCAGTCATTCTCTGCGCAAGGGGCAGATTTTGCGCAATGCCTCTTTGGGTATTCTGGTGTCTATCAGTGGTTTTATCATCTTCGCGGCGGTCCCCAATCAGGTGGGGTATTACCTTGCCCCGTTCATTATCGGTTTGGGTAACGGACATCTGTGGCCTGCGTTCCAGATGATTTTCATCAATATGGCACCGCATAGCCAGCGTGGTACGGCTAACTCCACTTTGCTCACTTCGTGGGATTTGGGTATGGGTGTCGGTATGTTGGTCGGTGGTTCGGTGGCAGAGCATTTCGGTTACAGCGCAGCCTTCTGGAGTGGGGTAGCCCTCTATGCCGTCGGTATCATCTTCTACTTCACCTACGTCCGCGGCTACTACACCCGCAATAAACTCCACGACTGACAAACGGAAAATTAACGACAAATTTACGGATATAATAAAATCAAATACTATGAACTATTTCCTTGCAATCATTGGTGGTGGTCCTGCCGGATACACCGCTGCGGAAAAAGCCGCACAGGCTGGTAAAGATGTAGTGCTCTTCGAGCAGAACGCCCTCGGTGGCACTTGTCTCAACGTGGGCTGTATCCCTACCAAAACTTTGCTCTATAGTGCAAAACAATACTACAACGCACAAAACGCTGCGAAGTATGGTGTCAAAGCCGAAAATGTTACATTCGACTATACTAAAATAGCCCAACGAAAAACCAAAGTAGTGCGTAAGTTGGTCGCCGGTATCAAGCAGCGTCTCAACAATGAGCATTGCACGGTTGTCAATGGCGCAGCATCCGTGGTCAGCCGTACTGACGAAAAAGTGGTCATCGCCTGTGGCGAGGAAACCTACGAAGCAGAGAACCTGCTCATCTGTACAGGCTCCAACAATTTCGTTCCGCCTATCCCCGGATTGAAAGACAACCCCGTGGTGTGGGATTCTACCGACGCACTGGCTGCCACGGTCCTTCCTCAGTCGATGGTCATCGTCGGAGGTGGTGTCATCGGCATGGAGTTCGCTACTCTCTACCACGAACTCGGCGTGCAGGTTACGGTTATCGAGGCTATGCCAACTATCCTCCCCAACCTCGACCAAGAGGTGGTGGCTATCCTGCTTGAGAAATACAAAAAATCCGGTATTCAGATACTTACCGATACCAAGGTACTTGAGTTGCAAGGCAATCGTGTGCTGACCACCAACGGCGAGTATGAGGCAGAGCATGTCCTTGTTTCCGTTGGTCGTCGTGCTAACTTGCAAGGTCTGGAGGCACTCAACGACCTCGAAATGCACCGCGGAGGTATCGTCGTGGACGATTTTATGAAGACCAACCTCCCCAATGTCTATGCCGCAGGCGATGTTACGGGCAAGATTATGTTGGCGCACGTCGCAAGTCGTCAAGCCGAGGTGGCTGTCGGACGTATGCTCAAGCAGATTCCTGTACAACGCATTGCTTACAACGCCATTCCCAGCGTAGTATATACCAATCCGGAGATTGCATCGGTAGGTATGACAGAGCGTGAGGTAAGTCAGTTCTATCAGGACATGGAGGGCAAGTCCGCCGAGGAAGTACAAGATATGTACGAAGTACACAAGTTGCCTATGACCTATTCGGGACGTTTCGTGGCTGAGAACGAGGGCGAAACAGGACTTTGCAAGATGATTGTCGATAAGCGCAACCAAACCGTTTTGGGTGTTCACCTGATTGGCAATCCTTGCTCGGAGTTCATCTCGGCGGCTTCGTTTGCAGTCCGCATGGGCTATACTGTCAGCGAGATGCAACAGGTAGTCTTCCCGCACCCCACGGTCAGCGAAATCCTCAAAGAGGTACTCTGACCTATAACCAAGATATAACTAACCACCAACGAATTGTATGGTGGGGCAAAAACAAATTATTTATGAAGAGAAACTTTTTACAATGTTTGACAATCGGACTGCTGATATGGTTT
>USNU01000272.1 GCA_900556095.1 uncultured Bacteroidales bacterium
GCGCGACAGCGGTTTGCGTATCGTGGCTGCCACAGAGCATACCGACACATGCTATACCGATGTGGATATGACTACCCCCACGGCGATTATCATGGGTTCGGAGGAAAAAGGTATCTATGAGGAGAACCTGAAACTCACCACCGACCGTGTGCGTATCCCTATGACCGACGCCATCGAGAGTCTGAATGTGTCTGTGGCTGCGGGTATTATGATTTATGAGGCAGTCCGCCAACGCGCCAAAAACTAAAAACAAAAAAACTCTCAACTTCCCAACTTCTCTCAACTTTAATCTCTCAACTTTCAACTAATAATGACTGTCCTATACGAAGATAATCATATCATCGCCGTTAACAAGACTTGCAACGAGATAGTGCAAGGTGATAAGACAGGAGACACCCCCCTCTCTGAGTTGGTGAAAGCCTACATCAAAGAGAAATACAACAAACCGGGTGAGGTATTCTTGGGGGTTACGCACCGTCTCGACCGCCCGACGAGTGGGGTAGTGCTCTTTGCCCGCACAAGCAAAGCCCTGGCGCGACTCAACGACATGTTTAAGTCGCATACCGAAATCAAAAAGACCTATTGGGCTATCGTGGCGAATGTTCCCGCAGCCTCCGAAGGACGATTGGAGAACTATCTGATTCGCAACGAGCAGCAGAACAAATCGTATATCGCCCGCGTGGACAAGGACGGTAATCCGCTCAATAAAGACGCGAAGAAAGCAGTCCTTTCTTACAAAACCATTGCTCAGGGTGAGCGATATACCCTGCTGGAGATTAACCTGGAGACCGGACGCCACCACCAGATACGTTGCCAGTTGGCGGCAATCGGCTGCCCCATCAAAGGGGACTTGAAATATGGTGCCAAGCGCAGCAACCCCGATGGCGGGATATGTCTCCACGCACGCCGTATAGAATTTATCCACCCCGTGAGCAAACAACCGATATCTATTGTTGCGCCCGTGCCGGAAGACAAACTATGGCAGGATTTGGCGAGACAAGCAGAATTATCGACCGATTATCGGCAATAATATACATAAACAACTAAACCCAATATATCATGAAACATCTTCTTTTAGGCGATGAGGCGATAGCGCAAGGCGCTATAGACGCGGGCTTGAGCGGTGTTTATGCCTACCCGGGCACACCGTCAACGGAAATCACAGAGTACATTCAACTGAGCGAAGCACGCAAACAAAAAGCGGGTAGCGACGAACCGGCAATCTTCTGCCGTTGGGATTCCAACGAGAAGACGGCAATGGAGGGCGCACTCGGTATGTCCTATATGGGCAAACGTGCGCTCGTTTGTATGAAACACGTGGGCATGAACGTATGTGCCGACGCATTTATGAACGCGGCTATCACCGGTGTGAACGGCGGTTTGGTAGTAGTGGCAGCAGATGACCCATCGATGCACTCTTCGCAGAACGAGCAGGACAGCCGTTTCTATGCCAAGTTTGCGATGATACCATGCTTTGAGCCGACGAACCAACAGGAAGCATACGAGATGACCAAAGAGGCATTCCGCCTTTCTGAGGAACTGCGCACACCTATCCTTCTGCGCGTAACTACCCGTATGGCTCACTCGCGTGCCGTTGTCGAGACTACAGACAACACACCTGTTCAGAACAAGATGTCGTTGCCGGAGAATGTGCAACACTTTATCTTGTTGCCGGCTTTTGCAAAAAAGAACTATGCCGAATTGGTTGCCGCACAACCTACTTTCGTTCAGAAAAGTGAGACTTCGCCTTTCAACTCCTACACCAAAGGTGCACACCCCGAGCGCGGTATCATCACCACAGGTATTGCTTACAACTATCTGATGGAGAACTACCAACCGACCATGGGTTGCTCTATCCTCAAGGTGGCTCAGTACCCGCTGCCGGTTGCCCTTGTCAACCAAATGGTGGCTGACGGTGCTAAGGAAATCCTCGTTGTAGAAGAGGGGCAGCCGGTGGTAGAGGAACTTATCCACGGACTTGTACCCTCCACTATCGCTGTCAAAGGACGTCTCACAGGCGACCTGCCACGTATGGGTGAACTCACTCCCGATAGTGTACGCCGTGCCATAGGTCTCGACGCGTTGCCTACACGCCCTGCCGACAATATGGTAGTCAGCCGTCCGCCCGCATTGTGCCAAGGTTGTGGACACCGCGATGTGTATGCTGCCCTCAACGAAGTGGCACGCGAGTATCCGCAACCCCGTATCTTTGGTGATATCGGTTGTTACACACTCGGTGCATTGTCGCCTTTCCATGCGCTCCATGCCACAGTGGAGATGGGTGCCTCGATTACGATGGCAAAAGGTGCTGCCGATGCAGGACAACACCCCGCTATTGCAGTTATCGGCGACTCTACTTTCACCCACTCGGGTATGACCGGACTCTTGGATTGCGTGAATAGCAATGCAAACGTAGTGGTGCTTATCTCCGACAACCTCACCACGGGTATGACGGGCGGACAAGACTCTGCCGGTACCGG
>USNU01000273.1 GCA_900556095.1 uncultured Bacteroidales bacterium
AATAGCCTGCGCAGTCTTTCTGTAGGCGTCCATACGTACACTTCCTTTGCGGAACCATCCGGCGTTTTCGGGACGCATTTTTACCTGCATTTTCACCTCTTCCTGTACTTCGGCTTTGATACCATAGTCGTTGTCCGTACCCCATTTGCCGACAGCGTTCTGATATTTGGAGTTGTCGTAGCCGAGTTCAGCAAAGTGGTAGAACATGTGGGAGCCGTTGAGCAGCGTAGCGAATGCCATATTGAGGGGTACACGTGCGACGCGCGATGCTTCGTTGGTCGTTATGTCTCCGTCTCCCCATTGTTTTGCCTTAAAGAATGCACGCTCCTCATCGTGGCTCTCGGGGTAAGAGATATAGCCGTCTTTGTTGGCTTCGGCGAATGAGTCTCCGTTTTTGAGCCAGCCCATAGCGGTCTGCTCAAACGCCTTGCAGGTATTGTTCCAACAAAGCATACCTGCATTGACCAGTTTCGGGCGGTCGCTGTTCATACTCGTACCCCAGTGTTCAAGAATCATATAGGCATCATCAGAGACGGCTTTTACGCCCTTCTCGTAATAATCGGTCAGGTTTTCCACCGCATTGTATTTCGCGCCGCAGATACCATGGCTGAGGTCGAGACGATAGCCGTCCACTTTATATTCCTGCAACCAGTATTGCAAAGCGCGTGTAAACATAGCGTGTGCCGGTGCAAAGTCGTGGTTCCAATCCTCATACACATTATCGGGGTGCGGGGCAGTTACATTGAACCATGGGTTATTCTTCAGGTCATCGCCATAGGGGTAGAGTTTATTCATCGGATTGAGTCCTGTGGCGTGATTGAATACCATATCAAGAATGACGGCTATACCGCGTTTGTGGCACTCGTCAATGAAGGTCTTCAGTTGCTCGGGCGTGCCATACGCTTTGTCCAAGGCGAAATAGTGGTTAGGCGAATAGCCCCAGTTCTCGTTTCCGTCGAACTCGGTTACAGGCATCAACTCTACAGCGTTAACGCCCAGATTTTGCAGGTAATCAAGACGCTCCATCAAGCCCTCAATAGATCGCATAGGCGTATGGTCATAAACCCACAGTTCGTAGATAATCAGATTATTTTTATTCGGGCGTTTGAAATTGCGTGTAGCGTCCGACCAAGCAAAATCCTCCTTACCTGTCTGTATCACTGTTACATAGTCGCGTCCTTTCTCCGGATAGGGCATCAGAGTCGGGTCTATCTTGCGCGGTTCGTATTGGTCAAGCGGATGAAGCAGTTTCTCGGAATAGAGGTCTGAGATGTATTTTACCACGCCGTCGGCACGCACCACGACATATTGCATAGCGTATTCCTGTTTCGGGGTCAGTCCCGTGAGAGTTATCCAAAAGTATGCGCTGTCGGTGGCTTGGTGCAGTTGATAATCGTTGCTGATTGTCCAGTCGTTGAAGTCGCCAACAACAAAGACGTGCTGTGCAGGGGCGGTTTTGCTACCTGCGTAAGTACAGAGTGTTACCTTTGTCCGGTCGTTTTGGTCATAATAGATGCCGTTTAACACTCCGTCGGGGCGATTGGCTTTTGCGGGGGCTTCCGGTACGCAGGTAAATGCTTCGGCCACTGCTTCTTCGTTGTCGGTTTTTGCCACGAACTCAAAGCCGTAATTGCCCTCTTCCGCAAGTGTGGTAGTGTAGGTCAGTTCCGTACCATTAGCGTTTTGTACCACTTTGCCGTTGAGGCTGAACGTCAGGGCAGCTGTCAGCGTTGAATAGCAAGTGAGGGTAATTTTCCCGCCTTTGGTGCTTATTTCCGGCATAACTGTTTGTATGCTTGCCGCCAGTCCAGCCTCTGCAAGGTTTACAAAAATGTCCCCGTTTTCTGCGGTCTTTCCCTCGAGAGAACCTTTCGGACCATCGTTGAAGACAAAGCATAGTTGCGTAATCTCCGTTGTTTCGGGTACTCCATAATAGGTGTATATATCAGGGGTTATCTTCAGTTCCCAGTTGCCATCTGTATTTTTGGTCATCTTATACTTATCTTCGCCACCGCGCCATGTGGGGGCTTTTTGCCACGATGTACCATTGAATGTAATGCCAGTGTGGGCATAGCAAGCCGTAGCCTTTGCCATACCTTTGTTGCCCTCATTGGGATTGAACACAATGGCAATTTCGCCTTTGTATCCTTTTTGGATGATAGCCGGGATAGTGGTTACCTGTGCTTTCAGGCAGATGACACACATCATACAGAGACAGATACAAAAAGCATGCAAGTAGTTGTTTCTCATAATGTTGAATGGTATTAGTTTATTAGTATTGTTTTACGAAAAACGGTCGGTCGCCATAAAGACAACCGACCGTTTTTCTTTGTGCGCAGGATGAGACTCGAACTCACACGATCTTGCGACCACTACCCCCTCAAAGTAGCGTGTCTACCAATTTCACCACCTGCGCTTCATCGGAGTGTGT
>USNU01000274.1 GCA_900556095.1 uncultured Bacteroidales bacterium
ATCTTCCTGCTCCACATATTATAAAATCAAAACTTGATGAATATGTTGTCGGTCAGGAATTTGCCAAAAAGGTAATGTCTGTTGCCGTTTACAACCATTATAAAAGAGTTTTATCAGACAATATTGAAGAAGATGACGGCATCGAAATTGAAAAATCAAATATGCTGATGGTTGGCCCTCCGGGTGCGGGTAAGTCGATGATGGCAAAACGCCTACCCTCTATCTTACCGCCGCTTACCTTAGAGGAAGCCCTCGAAACCACCAAGATACACTCCGTAGCAGGACTACTCAATCGCCGCATAGGCAATACGGAGTCACTTATCGTGCGCCGTCCGTTCCGCAGTCCACACCATACTATTACCGATGTGGCACTCGTCGGCGGAGGCAGCAATCCGCAACCGGGCGAAATCAGTCTGGCGCACAACGGGGTACTCTTTTTAGACGAACTTCCCGAGTACAAACGTACCGCCCTTGAGGTTATGCGCCAGCCGCTGGAAGACCGCAAAATCACTGTTGCACGCAGCAAGATGTCCATCGAATATCCCGCTTCATTTATGCTTGTAGCGGCTATGAACCCGTGTCCGTGCGGGCATTATGGCGAAAATAATCCCGCGCACCCATGTACATGTACTCCCGCTCAGGTACATAGATATTTGAGCCGTGTCTCAGGACCGTTGCTTGACCGTATAGACATCCAATGCGAGATACAGGCTGTGCCGTATGACCAACTACGTACGCTCCAACCGGGCGAATCGTCTGCCACTATCCGCCAACGTGTCGTAGCTGCACGACGTATTCAGCAAGAGCGTTTTGAGGGTACCGCTGTCCATTGCAATGCACAGATGACCCCGCAAATGCTTCGTAAATACTGCCCTATTGATGCCGGGGGAGACAATCTCCTTTCCTATTCTATGAACCGCCTCGGCTTATCTGCCCGCGCCTACGACCGTATTCTCAAGGTAGCCCGCACCATTGCCGATCTATCGGGCGAACCGGATATCTCTGCCGCCCACCTCCTTGAGGCCATCGGCTACCGCTCCCTCGATCGCTCCACTTGGGCAGGATAAACCCTATTAAATTAAGTATGAAAATTATGCACAAACCTGTCTAATACTATCAATTACAATAACAAAAGCCCCTTTCCCTTACAGGCTACACTATTTTATGCATAAATAATTTTCGATTCCTATGTTTCATACTTTGTTTTCCATACTTTTGAGTATATATTTTGTCAGTTTTAACGACAAAGCAGGTGCTGCGCCCATCTCTTTTTCCGAGCGGGCGCAAGAACAACGTAGCCGCTGGAATATCCATACCGACTCCCTTGATTATGCGGTCTCACCAAGTTATCTTGATAGTATTGAACAGCTTGGCGGTACCATACACCATACTTCTCGTTGGTTCAACGGAGCCACTATTGCGATGGATTCTGAGACAGCCCAACAGGTTGCCGCTTGTGGGTTTGTGCGGTCGGTTGAGATGACACGCGACAATACGCAACCCAATCAGTCCATTCGTTTGCGCAAACACCCGCAACGCGCCGCTGACATCAACTACGGAAAGACACAAGAGCAAATCGACCTATACAACCTTTCCCCGCTCCATCAAGCAGGTTTTGAGGGACAAGACATACTGATGGCTATATGCGATGGAGGTTTTTACAACGCCAATACCGTTGATTTCCTTGATCTATCGCACCAACTCGGTTACTTCGATTTTACGGATGATTCCTATTCTTTCTTCAGTCCAGAAGGAGAACACGGCACGGAATGTTTAAGCGTCATTGCCGGAAAAACCGCAGATTTTTACGGTAGTGCTACACGTGCAGATTATTATCTTATGCGCTCTGAAGAAAATGACACCGAGAGTCCGAAAGAGATGGATAACCTCATTGCCGCTCTCGAAAAAGCGGATAGTCTCGGAGTAAACATATTTTCTGTTTCGTTGGGCTACTATGAGTTCGACAACGCACAATGGGATCTCACCTATATGGATATGAATGGCACAAAAACCCGTTGCTCGCGTGCCGCCACCATTGCCGCTCGAAAAGGAATGCTTGTCTGTGTGGCAGCAGGCAACGAAGGAAATAAAACATGGCATTATATCGATTGCCCAGCTGATGCAGATAGTATTCTCGCAGTAGGAGCCGTTACACCGCAAGGCGGCATCGCCTCTTTCTCCTCGCGAGGGCCGAGCAACGATGGGCGCACAAAACCTGATGTATGCGCTGTAGGTTCTGGCACCTGCCTACTCCACCCTGACTACACATCGCCTTTTTATGGCAATGGTACCAGTTTTGCTTGCCCTCTTCTGGCAGGTATGGCGGCTTCGTTATGGTCGGCTCTGCCCGATGAAAATGCCATGCAGATACGAGAACGCATTCTTCGTTATGCCAACCGGTACACAGTGCCCGACAACAACTATGGC
>USNU01000275.1 GCA_900556095.1 uncultured Bacteroidales bacterium
CCTCAAAGAGAAATGGCACCAGATAAGCCATCCGGGGAAGAATACTCCTCAAAAGGAATAATCTGCAGACACTACGAAATGAGCAACGCACCAATGATAGGCGGCGCAAGTGCTATATTTTATAGACGAGATTCAAGCCAAAAACAAATATCAAACTATTATGAAAACAAAACTTTTCTCTTTATGTCTTGTCCTGCTGGGAGTATCAGCGTGGGCGCAGGACCCTGCAGCGGTCTCAGTCTATGAGGACTGCAGCAAGAGCGGCAAAACGTATGACGTCCGTCCCACCACCGGCGTAGAGGTGAGATAAGACCTCCCATAGGAGAGGCTCAACAGATAGAAACAGGGCTGCTTAACACGTTTGGGCAGCCTTGTTTTTTGGTAGTTCATTGCATATTTGCTTAAAAAGCAGTAACTTTGCAGGCAAATAAAAAAGTATATACAATGAATATATCCATAGTTGTACCCCTATTCAACGAAGCAGAGTCGCTACCGAAACTATATGAATGGATAGCCCGCGTAATGTATGAAAATCATTTCTCGTACGAAATCATTTTCGTAAACGACGGCAGTACCGATGAATCGTGGCAAGTGATTGAGAACCTGAAGAAAGAAGCCGACAGCGTCAAACAAGGCGAGATACACGGTATCTGTTTCCGTCGCAATTATGGTAAGTCGGCAGCACTTTACTGCGGTTTCCGCATTGCGCAAGGCGATGTAGTCATCACTATGGATGCGGATCTACAAGACTCGCCCGACGAGATTCCAGAACTCTACCAGATGATTACAGAAGATGGGTTTGACCTTGTATCGGGATGGAAAAAGAAACGCTATGACAACAAACTGACCAAAAACCTGCCGAGCAAATTATTCAATGCCACGGCGCGTAAGGTTACGGGGATTCCGCTCCACGATATGAACTGCGGGCTGAAAGCCTATCGCAATGAGGTGGTGAAGAACATCGAAGTATTCTCTGAGATGCATCGGTATATCCCCTATTTGGCAAAGAATGCAGGTTTTACCAAGATTGGCGAGAAAGTAGTCGTACACCACAAACGCGAGTTCGGGGTATCGAAATTCGGTATGAACCGCTTTATCAACGGCTATTTGGATTTGATGACGCTCTGGTTCCTCAACAAGTTCGGCAAGCAACCGATGCACTTTTTCGGTTTGATTGGTTCGCTGATGTTCTTTATTGGTTTTGTGGCAGTTATCGTAGTAGCAGCCATGAAACTGCACGCTCTCTCACAGGGCGTACACGCTATGTTATTAGGTACCAATCCCTATTTCCACATCGCCATTCTTATGATGATACTCGGGTGTATGCTTTTTCTGGCAGGGTTCCTCGGCGAACTTATCATTCGCAATTCCCAATCCCGCAACGACTATCTTATCAAAAAAGAAATTTAACAATTCCTACCATATCACATACAAACAACGCCATCGTCTTCTCGGCAATGGCGTTGTTTGTGCAATATGTAGCATAATTATTATAACAATGTTTTTGCTTCCTCTTTGAGTGCAGAAAGGGCTAAAGAGTTGGGTGTTTCGCCATTGGTGGAATAGGCGGTAATGAGTGTTTTGGCATAGTCGAGAGTACTGCTGCCTTCCGGCATACCGGCTGCCATAGCCGTTACGAAGGCTCCCATCTCGTCACGGGCATGAATGATTTTATCCCAGACCTCATCACTGACATAGATTTGCTGACTAAGGTTGTGGTCGTACTCCAATCGAATGGTACGGAGCAGTTGCTGCTGCACCTGCGGAATAGTCATCTCCTGCAGGTTCATCTCCATCAACATCCGGTCGGGCGTAGTGCGCTCGAGAAGGAGAGTCAGTCGCTCGTACGCACGCAGGCGAATGGGGGATATTTCCTTTTGTGAGAGGCGTTTCAGTTCCCAGAGACGTTTCTCTTGTTCGTTATTGAACAATTTGTGCATTACCAGCCAAGTAGCAGCCAGGACAACGAGGGCAGGTATCGAATAAGCAAGTATTTCCATGTTTAACTATGAATTATGAATGACGCATTATGAATTAAGCGGTGCAAAGGTACTACAAAATTAAGATACCTGCAAATCCGGTGTCCATTATTCCCTTACAGCATATCGGCGAGGGTGAGAGCCGTCATAGCCTCAACAACAGGGACGGCACGGACAGCAACACAGGCATCGTGGCGACCGGGAACAGTGCGGGAAATGCTGGGTGTAGGCTTAAAGACACAGCGGAAAGTGACAGGTGTGCCATCTGCCATTCCGCCTGAGATTCCGCCCGAGACAGCATTGGCTTCACTGCCGCGCAAGGCAATCCCTTCAAAGCCCGTGCCATAGTCAAAACCTTTGCAAGCGTTGATACTCATAACGGCAAAAGCAAGATGCGCTTGCAGTTTGTCGAATATAGGCTCGCCCGTACCAACGGGTAGTCC
>USNU01000276.1 GCA_900556095.1 uncultured Bacteroidales bacterium
CTCCGAACGGCGGTATTTCTCCTCGAGAGAAAGCAATACTTTTAATTCCGGATGTAAATGCTGTTGTTCACGGATAATATCAACAATCCCTAAAATTGCTCCGGACTTTTGTTCGGCGTAATTTACCGTTCCGACAGACACTTCACGTAAAAACAGATATTGTTTGGGCTGTACGCCATATTCCGTCAATGCTTCAATATTGTGTTTGAATACATTGGGTGCAAGGTATGCCCATTCCTTAAGGCAAGGCAACACATAAACATTGTTGCCTACTGCAGCGACCTTTGCATCCTCGTACAAACAATAGTTTGATTCTAATGAACACCATTTCTTAGGTATAAAATCAATAGTATCAGGGTCATCATCAAAACTATATCGCGGCACTCTGAGAATGTATCCAAGAATCATGGCTGCCATACAATTGCTAAAGACAATATCAATACTACGCCCTTTTGTCCAACGGAGCAACTTAAACAGACGCAAGAAATTGGCTTCAAAGATTGCAGACCATTTCTTCATTCTATGTTTGCCTATCACAAATAATTCTACCCCTGCCACATCTCCTATCTCATGGCGGATTATCTGAGGTGTTTTGCCTCTGTCCAAGATTGTAACATATATTGTATTGCCTACACTTGCCTGTCGCAATATAAAATTCTTATAGAAATTATATTGCGGAGTATGACATATATCTATCCAGATATTCATTGTTCCATTTGTATATCTTTTATTTTGTGAGCAGGATTTCCAACTACTATGGTATAGGGTTCCACATCTTTTGTAACCACAGCACCAGCACCAACTACTGCACCCTCACCAATAGTTATACCATTTAGAATAATGGCTCCTGCACCTATCCAACAATCATTACATATTTTCACCCCCCCCCTGTCGAATGGGAATATATTTGCGTATGTATGATGCATTCGCGTGTGAGATAAGCGTAATTACTACACGTGGTGCTATTGAAACTCTATCTCCAATTTCTAATGAACCTCGATTATACACAAAGTTTTGCGTTATGATAATATCGCTTGCAATATACACATTATCACCAACCGAATAACCTAACTTACGCATAGACCACCTACGCACAGGATTGTACGGGAAATGGACCCCAAATTTGTACAATAAGGCGTTCTTAATACGTATCTGCCACTCCTTGTATGTCATATTTATTTCTTTTTCAGTAGTTTAACTCCTATTTTTCCAATATTGTACAACAAAGACTGACAAACACAGAGAAAACGTCCGTGTTCCACCTGTTCGCCGCCGAAGCGTGCCTTGAAATCGCGCACGCCATACACCTCATCCGGCTTGCCTGCACCCATCATATCAAATATAGGATAGTCGTTTTCTGCGGCATATCGGATTCCCAGATAAGTGGCATACGACGAAGGGAATATATGCTCATACAGCCCATCTTCTCCACATACAAACCATTCATAGACCGCTTTGTTTTCCAAACAGACACAGACCGTACCACCAATAATGCGCCCCCGATATTCCGTAAGAAAAAAATGACCATCAGAAGTTTTGTATAAATGCTCAAAGAAATTCCAGGAAAGCAAAGGAGTCTTGACCTTAGTTTTGTACAAGTTCCGCAAAATGGAATAGAACTCACCTACTTGCTCCATAGTGGGTTGCATCACGGGCACAACCCCATCACGTATAGTAGTTTTGATGTCCCGTTTGCGGTTTTTACCGATATTCCGCTCCATTTCCTCTATATTAGCAGTATGGATATGGAAATTCAGATGGGGTTGGTAGGAAAAACCTTGAGCGCGGAATATATCTTTCCAACGAGAATAGTCATTGAAATTGCGTGTTTCTATATATATGGCTTGCTTCGACAATTCGCTGCGAACTATTTGAAGCAAAACAGATAATGCTTCGCTACTTATTTCAGTATCCAACAAAGGTCCGCCGATGATAATGGCACGACGGGTAAAAAATTGTTTGAGACGGTTCTTTTCCTGCGTGATATAGCCTACAATAATGCCGGATAGTTGTCCGTTTTCACTTACACCATAGACAAACGGTTTGAATTCATCAGGTAGGGAGGCAAATAATGCATAGGCTTCCGGAGTCTGAAACCATGTAGCCGTATCCGACTTTTGCACCAATTCATTCCATTGCAAAGTGTCTATTTCCTTATATGATCGATATAACATCATCATATCTTTTTCCTGAGTGTCAAACTATTCTACATTCTCAAAATACTTTTCGGGGGTTAATGGCTGTTGTTTCTGTTTTGCCATATACTATTTATTTGATTTAGTGAGTGTAGAAATGATAAAACCACGGAGAGTGGTGCAGGGACGCGGAATGGCGGCTGTATGAGCATTGACATACGCCTTATAGTCAGCAAAACGCTGTTCCCAATCCGTTCGCAAACCAGGAGTAGCCAGTATAAGA
>USNU01000277.1 GCA_900556095.1 uncultured Bacteroidales bacterium
GCAGGCGGACAACACGCACATCGTGAGCCATATACTTGCCGCCGAACTGTGCGCCGAGACCTATCTTGTATGCCTCTTGCAGCAGTTGTTTCTCCAATTCCACATCGCGGAACGCGCGCCCCGTCTCATCGCCCGTAGTGGGCAGGCTGTCGTAGTAGTGGGTCGATGCCAATTTCACCGTCAGCAGGTTCTTCTCTGCACTCGTACCGCCAATCACAATCGCGATATGATAGGGAGGACAAGCCGCCGTACCCAAACTCTTCATCTTCTCCACAAGGAACGGAATCAGCGTGCCGGCGTTCTGGATACGCGCTTTGGTCTCTTGGTAGAGATAGGTCTTGTTGGCACTGCCGCCGCCTTTCGTTACGCACAGGAAACGGTATTCCATACCCTCCGTAGCCTCGATGTCTATCTGCGCAGGCAGGTTGCATTTCGTGTTCACCTCCTCGTACATCGACAGCGGAGCATTCTGCGAATAGCGCAGGTTGTCCTGCGTATAGGTGTTATAGACACCGTGGCTCAGGGCTTCCTCATCGCAGAAACCGGTCCACACGTGCTGACCTTTCTCGCCGTGGATAATCGCCGTACCCGTGTCTTGGCAAAGGGGCAACTGACCCTTGCACGATACCTCCGCATTGCGCAGGAAAGTGAGTGCCACATATTTGTCGTTGGCACTGGCTTCCGGGTCGCGTAATATCTTGGCAACCTGTTCGTTATGACTTCTGCGGAGCATAAAACTCACATCGTGGAAAGCCTGTTGAGCCATCTTGGTCAAACCCTCAGCCTCCACTTTCAGAATCGGTTTTCCCTCAAACTCGCCAACCGACACATAGTCTTTGGTCAGCAGATAGTACTCTGTTTCGTCTTTACCGAGTTGAAACATCGGTGCATACTTAAATTCCATATTTATTTTGTTTATGCGTTTATACGTTTATTGTTTTATCAAGCGTGCAAAGTTACTACTTTTTTCTGATATATACAAGAACCCTGCCAAATCAAGGTCCGCCTATTGCTACCTGTCGTGAACACTCTGATAATAACCTGATATAATCAACAGAAAGTATAATAAAAGCAAGGCAATAAAAAAAAACGAACTGACTTTTGATTTCACCCCTGTGGGAACCGGTTACTTGCGGGTTTATGTGTACAAATTTTATAATATGTTATAAAACATATAGCAGATACATGCGGCAAAATCAACAAAAACGCCTATCAGATACATTCTGACAGGCGTACAGGAAAAAGTATCCGGATAAAGCCGATTATTGCTTGGTGCCGAGGATGTTGAACAATTCGCCGTTGTGGAGAATATAGACATGTCCGTCCTTCACTACTTTTTGTGCTTTGCTCTTGGTGGTAGCGTTGTTCAATGCCGTTTTGCTATCCACATCGTGTACCAAACGTACGGAACGACCAAAAGCACGATCGCCAAACGAAGCAGGGTTGGCAGTATATTTGCCGACGCCCCAACCTAATGCCCATGTGTCGTCTTCGGCATAGGCTTGTGTAGTGGACCAATACATACCGAGTGTGTTAAGTGGTACTATATTTGTACCCTCCATACGATATTTGGCACAAGGGAAGAATACTACGCCTGCGTTTTCTAATTGTACAAATTGCTCTTTGGTGTAAATGTTACCCTCATAGTCCGGGTCATCGAATTCCGTTGGCGCCTCATTGCCGTCTGCTTTCCATATATATTTAATGGAAATACCTGCGGGTGCTGTGAAATCGGAAGGGAACAGCATAAAACCGAGTTTGCCATCCACGGTAGCCATAGTCCAGCGGTTGAGAACAAACAGATAGGTATTTTCCTCCGCCGAGAGGGTGCGCCATAGTTGGGGCTTGTTGCCGGCATTGGAGATGGCATTATATACACCCCAATCGGCAAAGGCATAGGCTCCCGTCAGGTTGTTTTCGCCTTTTCCGCCTGCATAATAGTTGGCACTGCTCAGACTTGTGCTCCAAGGCTGGTAGGCTGCGATACCGCCGCTCCAACCGCTGGTTCCCCAACCGAACAGGTCGATATAACCAGTGTAGTCTTCGGCTATGTTGGCATTGGCATCTCCGATAAAATCATACTGGTTTTCGGCTATGCGCCACGTACCTTTTTGTGTGGTTCCGTCGGCGCAAGCATGCTCGCCTTGGGTGGTATATTGCAGGTTTCCACGGGCAAACACCACTTCTTTGTCTGCACTTACTTTGAATCTTGCCGGCAAACTGCCTTCGGGCATTTGCTGTGCGGTGGCGGTAAGCGTTGCCAATAGGGCAAACGCAAAAAGAGAAATCTTTTTCATAAATAAAGGGTCAATTTGAGAATTTGTTTTTCGTTGTACAAATATCGCGCCAAGAATGGAACGCCGTAGAAAAATTTATATATGCCAACCTCTCCAAGCAGACAGGGGAAAATCG
>USNU01000278.1 GCA_900556095.1 uncultured Bacteroidales bacterium
TTGCACCGCCGCCTCGCTTCTGCTATATTATATATCTATTGCAAGACACACATCTACGAATAACCCGTTGGCGAAATTAATTTAGGGCATATTTAATTCTTCCGATGGGTTTATTATTAACTGAAGTTTCGCAAGTGCATAAAGTCAACTTATTTGTTCATACGGTTGCAACTTTATTAGCACTAGTCCGGTAGAATTTCTGTTGATATAATCGGTGAGCAATAGTGTCTCGTCAATGGAGTAACGCTCTGCTATATCTAATAAAATATCCACAATAGCCGCCCAAATTTTATCCGCAACGGATAATTCAAGAGTTTCTTTGGTAACTTCTTTAAAAAGCCCGCCAATGGTTTCGTATGCCTCAAACCTCTTCATCAAACAAAGGATATTGTACTGCATCATAGTCAAAGTAAACTCTGCAATCAGGCAAGATACCACATAGTATGACTATAATATACGAGGTATGCAGACATCTATAGAGAACAGGCATTTTTCGGAACGGTTGTACTATGGCGAAAATGTGCCTATTGGCAGTAGTGCTTGCTACAACGGAAACATTGCGGCAACGGCTGTACAGAACGGCGATTCGGCAATGACGACGGGATATGTGTATGATGCGTATAACCGATTAACCAAAAGCCTGTATTTACACAACAGCAAAACACAATCTGCGGAGTATCGGGAGTATAATGAGATGGGTAATATCCTGCGGCTGCAACGCTACACTCCGCAAGTAGATTTGACCGACGACCTGAAATATACCTATGCGGGCAACCAAGTGAGGTTGTGCTGCGAACCGTTTTTCATACAAGCGGTCTGCCGATGAGACAAAGCGTGCAAAATAGGAAATACCTAGAAAGAGTTTGACCCAAAGGTTGGATGAATATGATTCCGAGGCACGGCGTTATTATCCCGCTATCTGCCGTGCCACTACCATGGAACCCTTATGCGAAAAATACTATTCCGCATCACCTTATGCGTGGTGCGGCAATAATCCTGTAAATCGAATAGAACAGAGCGGGATAAGGAGAGTGATGGTCCAGACCATGAGGCAGTTGGCAAGGGGGAGGACAAGGTCGGGGGAGCAGATGGTGAGGAGATAGGGGATAAGGAGTTTCTGGATAAGGACTATAGCCGCAGCGGCAAAGGCGAAGCGCAGAAGGCGGAGATACCATTTGCCCGAGACAGAGAAACGGATATAACGGTGCTCAATGAACCAACCCGTGAGGACACCGAAAGCAAGACCGGCGGCATAGTAGCAGTCGGTAATCATTTTCTTGGGTTCGACAATGAGTTGCCCGTCGGCATTGTAGTCCATCGGATAGGGTTTGAAGGAAACATAGAGGAGGTAGGCAATAAGAACGGCAATGCCACCGACCAACACCCATATATCTTTTTCAGGGTATTTCTCCAGCCAACGGAAGAGAGCCGAAAATGCCCAAAGCATAAGGACACTCTCGATAATCGCCACACCGACATCGTAGGGCGTATGCACACCGAGGTAGTTGCGCGAGAAACCGATAACAAGTACCGCCAAGACGCAAAGCAGCCATACCCACCAGCGACGCAGCCATAGACCTATAGAGCCAAAGAAAGTGGTGGCGTACTCGGTATGTCCGGACGGGAAAGAGTAGCCCGTAGCAGTCTGAATGGAATTGCCATACGGCACAATAGATGCATCACGTATCCAAGGTCGGTAGACACAGCAGGTGTTCTTGAGCAACTGGTTGACCACGCAGGTACCCCACATAGCGGTCATCATAAAATAGCCCTGACGCTTGTCGATACAGAGATAGACAAAAGCGATAATAATGATAGGCAGGACGCCGACCATAAAGTCGGAGGCAGCAAGTAGGAAAGGCGAGAGCAGGTTGTTGGTCGTCTCACGGAAGTGTTGGAGGAGAAGGAGGTAGGGCATATTATGGTTTATGAGTTTAGAAGTTTAAGAGTTGATAGTTGAAAGAAGTTTATTAGTTGAGAGTTACGAGTTGAGAGCAGTTTTAAAGTTGGAAGTTAATAGTTTTTATATTATTTACTGGATAGTATGAGGGTATCGGCAGTAGAGGTAATTTTTATATTGTAGCAAAGAGAAAGAATACGGAGGGCTTCATTGATGTCGTTAGCAGGGAGAGTACCGGTAAAGGGCTCATCGGAGATACTCGTATAAGAAATATGCACACCGTATTGGTCTGCCAACTCCGCCATCACATCACGCAAAGGGGTAGCGTCGAACGCCATCAGTCCTTTGCGCCATGGTGCGCAGTCGGGCATATCCGAATGGCGGAGCGATACTTCGCCTGTAGTACGGTTGTGGATAATCTTCTGCTTTGGGGTAACGATATAATCGGCACCCGTATCGGAGACACGGAACGACACTTTTCCACGCTCAAGAAAGAGCAAATCGGCAGCGG
>USNU01000279.1 GCA_900556095.1 uncultured Bacteroidales bacterium
GTTGGATAAGAATACACGCGCCGAGTTAAAACTGTTTGCCGAGCAGAGTGTAAACGCACTTAAAACAGAGGTTGCTAATCTTCTGACCGACCGGGTGGCACAAGATAGTGTAAAGGCGGCTACAGCAGATGCAAAGTTTATGCAAGGCATTATCTTGAAACTCGCTGAGCAGATGGCAAAAGAGGGCGAAGTGGAAATCGATGCCAAAGATGCCGAGTCGTTGAAAGACTATTTTGAGGCAAATGCGAAAGGCTTGTTGGACAAGGGAGTACAAATCAACGAGGTGAAAGGTATCAAGACTGATTTTGCCATCAAACCTGCCAAAGGAGGATACAAATTGGCTTTCGGCGAGAAAGAGTTTGTCGAGTATTTCAAAGAGTTCCTTCGTCCGCAACTGATTGAGTTGCTTTTTGCTAAATAATACAGAAACCCTTTTTACTATGGGATATGAATGTTTAATGGCTGGTTTGCCCGAGTTGAAAGCAGGTGGCGAGGCTCCAATGACTATGGAGACTCTTTTGCTGTTGCTTGAGGAAAACCTATCAGAAAAAGATAAGCCGCTGCTGGACTTGCTCCGAATGAAAAGCGACGCACCTGAGATAAGCGAAC
This sequence comes from uncultured Bacteroidales bacterium, assembly GCA_900556095.1. Lineage (GTDB taxonomy): Bacteria > Bacteroidota > Bacteroidia > Bacteroidales > Paludibacteraceae > Colicola. Next base: position 610 of record USNU01000279.1, read on the forward strand.
TCGTCGAACGATATGATGACTCGATTATTGACCAACCTGATTGGTGGGAGAATGCGCGCAATACTTTGTCGGAAGCAGATTTGCGCACACAGTTACTCTATGAATACGGGCTGAAAAGCAAAAATAAATTTATTCGTAAATGGTTTGCCTACAACCAAGATATGAATAATGTATTGGTGGCTGCTATTTGCCGCAAGCATGGCTTTGATGTCCGCAAGATGATTGTTGGTCAAGGCGAAGTGGCAGAAATACTGCGCAAGAACCTGCAGCAGAAAGATTTTGGTTTGGGCGGCGTAATGGATAGCCTGCAAGAGATAATGTCTTTGGTGGACATTGACAACTTGATGGAACGCGAGAAACGTATGGATGCTTTGCGATTTGTATGGCTCGAGGAGGCTACACTATTTGTCGATTTCTCAATAGAAAACGTATTGGCATATTATCTGCAAGCCGAAATGCTCAATCGCTGGTCATTGCTGACGGTGGAGCAGGGGGAAAAAGTATTCCGCGAATTGGTTGCCGATATGAAGAAAGGGGTCAATCTTGATGCCGAAGCATAACTTGCGGAAACAACTAAAACAAAGAAAATAACAATAAAAAATATGACAACAGGAAAAGTAAGAGGTATTATCTCCAACCTTGTTACGGTGTTGGTGGATGGTCCTGTCGCACAAAACGAAATCTGCTACATCACATTAGGCGATACCAAACTGATGGCAGAGGTCATCAAAGTGATTGGCGATAATGTCTATGTGCAGGTGTTTGAATCTACACGTGGACTGAAAGTCGGAAATACGGTAGAGTTTACCGGTCACATGCTCGAAGTTACGCTCGGTCCCGGTCTGTTGAGTCGCAACTATGACGGTTTGCAGAACGACTTGAACAAACTGACTGGCGTATTCTTGAAACGTGGTGAGTATAATTTCCCATTGGATAAAGAAAAACTATGGAAGTTTGAACCACTCGCCAAAGTGGGCGATAAGGTGGAGGCTGCTGCATGGCTCGGCGAAGTGGACGAGAACCACCAACCGCACAAGATTATGGTGCCGTTCGTGTTTGAAGGCGAATACACCGTGAAGAGTATCGTTGCTGCCGGCGAATACAAGATTATGGATACCATCGCCGTGCTGACTGACGCAGAAGGCAATGACCATGAGGTTACGATGGTACAGAAATGGCCTGTGAAAAAGGCTATTCTGGCATACAAGAGCAAACCGCGTCCATTCAAATTGTTGGAAACCGGTGTGCGTACGATAGATACAGCCAACCCGATTTGCGAGGGTGGTACGGGCTTTATCCCTGGTCCTTTCGGTACGGGTAAGACGGTGCTTCAGCACGCTATCTCGAAACAAGCCGAGGCAGACATCGTGATTATCGCAGCCTGCGGTGAGCGTGCCAACGAGGTTGTGGAGACCTTTACTGAGTTCCCGGAATTGGAAGACCCGCATACAGGACGTAAGTTGATGGAGCGCACCATCATCATCGCCAACACATCGAACATGCCTGTGGCATCGCGTGAGGCTTCGGTTTATACGTCGATGACGATAGCCGAGTACTACCGTTCGATGGGCTTGCGCGTGCTTCTTATGGCCGACTCGACGAGCCGTTGGGCACAGGCATTGCGTGAAATGTCGAACCGTCTGGAGGAGTTGCCCGGTCAGGACGCTTTCCCGATGGACTTGTCGGCAATCATCGGTGCTTTCTACGCACGCGCAGGATATGTGTACCTTAATAATGGCAAGACTGGTTCTGTGACATTCCTCGGTACGGTTT
>USNU01000280.1 GCA_900556095.1 uncultured Bacteroidales bacterium
GCCGCGATGGCGAGCGAGTTGGGGCTGAACGTGAAAGCCGCCCGCCGCGCCGGTTTGCTGCACGATATAGGCAAGGTGGCAGACGAAGATGTGGAACTGCCGCATGCTGAGTTGGGTATGAAACTCTGCGAGAAATACGGAGAGAAACCGGATATCTGCAATGCTGTAGGTGCCCACCACGACGAATGTGAGATGAAGACGCTGATTGCACCTATCGTGCAAGCCTGCGACGCCATCTCCGGCGCACGGCCGGGCGCGAGATTGTGGAGAGTTATGTGAAGCGTCTGAACGACTTGGAGAATATGGCAATGTCCTTCCCCGGTGTTATCAAAACCTACGCGCTGCAAGCAGGACGCGAACTGCGCGTTATCGTGGGGGCGGATAAAATTAGCGACAAGGACACCGAACTCCTTTCGTTTGATTTGGCAAAGCGTATCCAAGACGAGATGACCTATCCCGGACAGGTGAAGGTAACGGTTATCCGCGAGACACGCGCTATCAACTACGCGAAATAATCCATAACACTTCGACACTGATAGACATACTGATAGACGTACTAATAGACAACAGGCTCTATAATAGACCGACAATACAACCATCCCCGTTTGCCTTCTCGCAAATGGGGATGGTTGTTTGATGAACTATGTGCTGCGCTTTGGAAACAAATACAGGAAACAAATACGCGAAAAATTACATCAAATATAGACAAATAATTTTTCTAATTATGAATGATATTTGGCTTAGGTTTGGATTGCTGAATCACCCGATAATCACCCGACAGACCCGCGATAGGCACCCGATAAACATTCTGTATGGATTCGATGAGGAATATACACAGGATATGTGTAAAATACACATAGGATAATGCCGATTCAGGCATAGGACTGGCGGTGTCCTATGCCTATGCTTGATTGGCTATGGGGGGGTTTAGATGCGTTCGAGAGTGGAGAGGCGAATCCAACCTTGGTTGTTGCCCACGCGGATATTGCACCAATCGCCGAGAGACTCACGGATATCCACTTTGGTGCCCTCGTGCAGGGTGAAAAGGTCGGTTCCTGAACGGTCGGGCGACGACTTGGCATTGACCACACCCTGCGTGATAATCGCCTCCTCGCGGAGAGTATCACGGCGATGGAGAGAACCGGCGTTCAGCCCGCTCAGTATAGACACCAAAAGCAGTACCCACGCGGTGTGGAACGCCGTCTTTCGCAGCCATGTAACACGGCATAGCAAGAAAAGCAACAATCCTACCAAACTGATGATAAACAGCGAGATAGAAAGCCACATCCATGTCTGCTCGGTGAGCAGATTGCGGAAAGAGCGCACCCAATTGCTGATGAAAAATGCCTGTGTGTCGGTGATGTTGTCGGTAATGCGCGATTGCGCGAACTCCAGATTGTACTTGGCGTCAGAGTAGGTGGGGCGCAGGCGCAACGCACGCTCGTATGCAAGGATAGACTGTGCTAACTCGCCCTGTTTGAAATAGGCGTTTCCGAGGTTGTAATATACCACCGCATAGTCCTTGCTAATGCCCGCGCCGGCATCATCGATGATAGTCCGGTATAGCGCAGCGGCATCGGCATAATTGCCCGCCGCATATTGTTGGTTTGCCGCCTCAAAAGCCGTCTGAGCCGTTGCCGAAAAAGACATGCACAGCGCGCAAAAGGCTATGACACATATATTGAATAGTCGTTTCATATCTCGTTACAGTTTCTGTTCTTCAAGTTGGTCGATGAGTAGGTTGGTAGCCTTGTAGAGGTCGTCCATAGCATGGTCTGACGACGGTGCATAGCGTGCAAACTCGGCAGTGGAGAGGACATTGTTCACCTCTTTGATAAGTTCGTCGCTGACTCCTTTCCCATGCAGGATAGAGGCGATATTGTCCTTGTTGAGGTCGGCGGTCGGGATAGAGAGACGGTCGCTCAGATAGGTCCACGCCGCACGTTCTATCTCCTCGTAGAAGGCTTCTTTTTGGTTGTCTTTGAGCAACTTACCGGCTTTCTTCAGGCGTTTCTGTGCCACCTTGTTGGCGCGTTTGTAGCGCACGCGGGTGATGTCGGCGTTCTCTTTGATTTGCTTGCGGAAGATGATAAACAGGAGCAACGCCACGCAGAGAGGCACGAAATAGAGCATACAGAACGCCATACTGCCATACTGCACCGGCGACGCGGACTTGGTGCGCAGCGCGGGGAGCGTGGTGTTGATATAGCGGATATCGGAACCTAACTGCTTGATATCCTCCTTGTTAACGTAGTTGTTCACCACGGCATTGCCCGCCTGCTCGTTGGCACCTTTCTTCACATGAATGGTGTATTCGGGGGTGGTGAGCGTCTTGTAGGAATCGTCGTTCGTATCGAAATAGGAGAACGTAACGGCAGGG
>USNU01000281.1 GCA_900556095.1 uncultured Bacteroidales bacterium
TTTCTTCGTAAGTCGCTGATTTTCAATATGAGCGTTTCGAGGGGATTTTTTGAGACATCTCTAAGAAAAAACACCGACCAACACATAACGGAACAAACAACCGGGTTTATCCACCCCGAAACACCACAAAAACTTACCCCGCTACGATAAAATCTTAAAATCTGACACTTTTTCGAGACTGAGAGGTGATAACGAGGTGATAACGCACTCCTAACGAGGTGGTAACGAATTTTTATATAAAGATATTACAGAGTCTATACAACGCCTATCTTAATAATCGTATATCTTTTGCAACCGGATGACATTGGGAAAACCCTGACGGTATATTGACGGCTTTCCGGTAGTGCTTGTTGTTTTCTTGCAAGTTAAAACATAACATATGTATTTGGTCCCATAATAATATGTTTTATTGGTTGCTACCGGTTTATGGTGCAAAATTAGTACTAAAAAATCACATGACAAAGCCTTTTTCTATGCAATGTATGAAGTTGCACTTTTAGTTAGTATATGATGTACTATTACTATTTTCTGCATTGTTTGGAACAAAATATTCACAACTTACAGAACCCGTTGTGCACAATATGCGTACCTGTTCGTCAACAACGAATAAATGTCAATGAGTAGTATCCGTCAAAACCATATAAATAACGTGAGTTCGAAATAACGAATGCTTTTAGTATAAAAAAAGCAGCGCATACTATGTTACGCTGCCAATTTATAGGGAGGGGCTATCAGATGAGTTGTATGACGGCTATTTATGAGCCATGCTTATTGAGAAGCACCATACTACTCACCCGAAAAGCAAGAGAGACTTAATGGTTGATAGCAGAGAAGAATTGGTTGAGTTGGTCGCGTGTGGTGGTGTCGCGGGGGATAACGAGGATAGTATCGTCACCGGCGATGGTACCAAGGATGAGTTCTTCTGCACGACTGTCAATGTCGTAGGCTACCGCATTGGCGAAGCCCGGGCGGGTCTTGACCACAGCAAACTGACCACAATAATCCACACTATTGATAGACATCTTTGCCAGATTGCGGTCGATACCCAACACTTTCTTCTCCACCAAAGGATTAACCGGAATGACATACTTGAACGAGCCATCGGGCAGGACTTTCTTCTCGGCACGCAGGTCGTGTAGGTCGCGGCTGAGCGTGGCTTGAGTAGTTTGGTAGCCCTGTTTGAGCAAAGCAGCACTAAGTTGTTCTTGACTGGTAATGATTTGCGCGTTGAGCAAATTGACGATCACGCGCATACGTGCCATACGAATATTCATAATTTATACGATTTATACGGTTTTTCGGGTGCAAAAATAGTATATTTTATGCATATATGCAAAAATACACTTTATAAATCAACATAAACCGTATAATAGAACATAGAATAATCTCCTATGCACTTCGTCCCAACGCTTGCGATATTGAAAGCAGAAGAAAGATAAAGGAAATTCCGATTAGCCAGATACAAAAAAATGCCGGCCACCCGCAATGGGTAGCCGACACATTTAATTATATAAGCGATATATATCAAGGATTACTCCTCGTCTTTCTTGGCAGCCTTCTTTACTTTCGGAGCCTCTTTTTCAGCGTCCATCGAAGCCTTCAGGTTAGCCAATACGCTCAAATCGCCCAGAGTAGTTTTCTCTACCTTCGGCATTTCGGGAGCGGCTTCACGTTTAGCAGATTTGCTCTCCTTAACGTTCTCTTTGCGCTCCTCCCATGTACGGAGGTGTGAAACCAAGATACGTTTAGCGTCAGCATTGAACTCGATAACCTTGAAGTTCATAACATCACCGACAGCAACCGGGCTCTTGTCCTCTTTCTGGAGGTGGCGAGTGGTACAGAAGGCTTCTACGCCGTCCTCGAGTGCGATAACGGCACCCTTGTCATTGATTTCAGTAACCTTGCCCTCAACAATGGTGTCCAAACCGTATTTAGCCTCAAGTTCTTTCCAAGGATTGTCCTCAAGTTGCTTGTGTCCGAGCGAGAGACGACGGTTCTCCTTGTCGATTTCGAGTACAACCACGTCGATATTGTCGCCGATATGTGTAAACTCGTTGGGGTGTTTCACTTTCTTGGTCCAACTGAGGTCGGAGATGTGGATAAGACCCTCAACGCCCTCTTCCAACTCTACGAATACACCGAAGTTGGTGAAGTTGCGCACCTTGGCCACGCAGCGCGTGCCGACAGGGTACTTCTGCTCGATATCGGCCCACGGATCGGTCGTAAGCTGCTTGATGCCCAGCGACATCTTGCGCTCTGCGCGGTCGAGCGTCAGGATGACGGCCTCGACCTCGTCGCCGACCTTCATGAACTCCTGCGCCGAACGCAGGTGCTGGCTCCACGACATCTCCGACACGTGGATCAGGCCCTCTACGCCCGG
>USNU01000282.1 GCA_900556095.1 uncultured Bacteroidales bacterium
ACTACGAGAAAGAACCCTCTCCCATCACCCGTCCTATGTGTATGGTGATGAACGAACTCGCCCGCCTCATCTGCGCCCAAGACGAAGATTGGTGGAAAAAATAATGACGCTTCCCTGTCGTGATTTGGCATTTTGCGGCACTATCTTTGTGGCAAAAAAGATATGGTACGATATATTCAAGATACGGAACACTATTCAGAAGTGATTGCCCGTGTGGCAAAAGCACGGCGTTCGCTATGGATTGCCACCGCCGACCTCAAAGACCTCTATGTGAAGACTGCCGCCAAAGAACCGATACCGTTTCTCGAAGTGCTGAGCCGTCTGGTGCAACGGGGTGTGGAGGTGCGCCTTCTGCACGCCAAAGAACCAGGACAACCCTTTCGCGAGGACTTCGACAGGTATCCGGCTTTGTGGGGCGGTATGGAGCGACATCTCTGCCCGCGCGTGCATGCCAAGATAGTGGCGATAGACAGCGAGTGGGTATATATCGGTTCGGCGAATATGACAGGTGCGGGTATGGGTATGAAATCGGCACAGAACCGCAATTTCGAGGCGGGTATCCTCACCGACGAACCTGCTCTGATAGACGCCGCGATGGCGCACTACGACGCCGTCTTCTGCGGCTCGTTCTGTACCCGTTGTGGCAGAAAAGCCTTTTGCCCCGACCGCATCAGCGGGAATGGCTAATGTTACTCCCAAAAGATAGGACCATACTTTGCCAGCAATCTATTCAATAGTTTTTTATCGAACTTTTTAGTCTCCTTTGTCGGTTCGGGAGTTTCCACATCGGTATATTCTATATTGCCGCCATTCTTGTGCAGGATTTGTTTGATAAACCGCAGTTCGGCAGGACGGATACGTTTCTCCAAATCTTCTGCGGAATTGGTGATGAGCGTTTGGAGCCTACTGTCTCTGCTGAGGGTGATTTGAGTTAGGGCAAAACAGCATCCACATTCCAAAGATTGTAGTTTCGGGCATGGTGTCAGGTTGAGCGTCTTGAGTTTCATAGCTCCAAAAAGATTCAATGTCTCGAGATTGCAGCACCCGGTCAGGTCTATTTCTTCGATGTTCTCGCCCCCGCACTCAAACTCTGTCAGTCCGTAACACCCCCTTACGTTCACTTGGCAGGCATAACTGGCACCAAGGCTCGGCAATTGAGGGCACTCGCTTGCGTCCACACTCAACGTCCACATATCAATGAACCCGTGGTAATAATGGAGTATGGTTCCCTCCTCCTGCGCGGTGATGACCACTTCAAACTGCCGTATCGGCAGGCGGTGCTTGTAGTCGTGATCGGGGTCTTGTCTCTCGCCCGTGCCGATGATGGTCTGCAAAGGAGAACCGTCGCCCCAGTCCACTGTTACATAAGCGTTTTTGCGCACAATGATACTGAAATGCCCCAACTCGCCCATCGTCCAATCCATGGTCTCAACTAATACTTTTATTCGTTCCATTATTGTAAAATGATATCTTCAGTCAATTCACACCCCATCAAACCCAACCGAATAGCACGTGCCATTAGTGCCGAATAGATACACCAAAACTGCGCCCCATGCACCCGTCCGACTCCGCTTTGTTCCGTGTCGTGGACATGATGTGCATATTCATGGATAAGTACCTGCTCAAGCGAGGCGGGAAAGCCCCATTTATCCCCGTTAGAACGTTTGATGGCTTTGTAATATATATTTATTCGACAATTCCAAGGGACATAACTTCCTAATGTCTTTTTTGTAACTCGGTCGCGCAACACTACCTCAAACGGTTGCTTGCACCGGTAGATTTTAAGCAAAAATTGCTTGTAGTATTCTGCTGATTCCATACCTTATTTTATATCGTACAAATGTATTATTTCAGTTCTTGCTTCTATGCGCTCTTTCCATAACTCGTTCTTTGTTGCGTCCCAACCGCTATATGGAGGGAGTTTCTCGCTGTTGGTAGAGTGGTAGGTCGATACATCGGTCTGTATTTCAAAACTCCGCACCCATAGCAGGTCAAAAATAGAAAACTCTGTATGGTGAAACAGGTTGTGTACAGCATATACAAGGTGCATATCCTTGGTCATTTCTTGGTCAAAACCCTCATTCCAGTTATCTTCCGTATCATTGCGGTAAAGCAACTGGTTTTCCGAATCGGGGTTCATTCCCGAGTAAGACCATTCATCTACACCGTTTTCGTACATAGGCATATAGTTGTCAATCATGCCTGTCAGTATAGCCCACATTTTCCTATTGCGTTGGGTGTGTATCGGGTGCGCAGGCGGGTAGAGATAATCAATGAAACATTTTCCCGTGATGTCTATATCGCACTTAATGGGCGCATTATGCATCGCTTCGGCGGCAGCAATAGTCTGCGTCCGCATCGTGAGCAAAGCCTTTTT
>USNU01000283.1 GCA_900556095.1 uncultured Bacteroidales bacterium
CCAGCCGCATTGATCATATCGACCAAATCGACCGTGGTTACGAGGATATCGAGTCCCGCCTCAATGCCATCGGCGCATGTATCAAACGAGAAGAATAAGACACTCCTATGACAAAAAAAATACTGAACCTTCTCTCAGCCTTACTCCTTGTTATAATGGGAGTAAACGCTCAAATGGTCAATCCCGTCCATTGGAGTGGCGAGACTGTAGAGGATAGCATCCGCCTCACCGCCACGATAGATGCAGGGTGGCACATGACGCTTATCGAAATCAACGATTCGACTATCGGTGAGGAATATAGTGGTACGTATGTTCTTACACTGCCTGATATGCCTTCCGTTTCTGTGCGCTTCAACGCCTGCGACGACCGTATGTGTACCGCTCCCGAGGTGTGGGAATATACGCCGGAAACCGTAGTGCAAGACGCCCCCGCTGCCGTTGATACACCCGACAACCCTGCCGATAAATCCCTCTGGTGGGTATTCGCGATGGGACTCTTGGGCGGACTATTGGCTATCTTTACACCTTGTGTATGGCCGATAATTCCGATGACGGTTTCTTTCTTTATCAAACGTAGCGGAGCCGCACGCGGAACAACCAATGGGCATGCCGTGAGAGACGCGCTGCTCTACGGACTCAGTATCGTCATCATCTATGTTGGTTTGGGGCTTTTGGTTACACTCATCTTCGGAGCCTCTGCCCTCAATGCGCTCAGTACCAACGCGGTAGTAAACATCATATTCTTCCTGATACTGGTTCTTTTCGCCGCTTCGTTTTTTGGGGCGTTTGAACTGACCCTGCCTTCTTCGTGGTCCACCGCCCTCAGCACCAAGTCGGGCAGTACTACGGGCTTCCTGAGTATTCTGCTGATGGCATTCACCCTCGTCTTAGTCTCTTTCTCCTGTACGGGACCTATCATCGGTACCTTGCTCGTGGAGGCGGCGGGCAAGACACTGCTTGCGCCTGCGATGGGTATGTTGGGCTTTGCTATCGCCCTCGCGCTGCCTTTCTCGCTCTTTGCAATGTTCCCTTCCATACTCAAGAAACTGCCCAAATCGGGCGGCTGGATGAACACCTTTAAGGTAACATTGGCATTCCTTGAACTTGCTCTCTCCCTCAAATTCCTCTCTGTGGCAGACCTCGCCTACGGTTGGCATATCCTTGACCGAGAGGTGTTTATCGCCCTTTGGATAGTCATCTTTGCGCTACTCGGAATCTATCTCTTGGGACTTATCTCGTTCCCGCACGATGATGAGAGCCACCGCAAGACGGGTGTAACGCGATTCTTCCTGGCTGTCATCTCACTCTCTTTTGCAATGTATATGGTACCCGGTTTGTGGGGGGCTCCGCTACGCGCCATCTCGGCTTTTGCTCCTCCTATGAGCACACAAGATTGGTATATCGGGCAAAATGCGATGTCCGACACCGCCGAGAAACAAATCACATTCACCGACTACGACGAGGGTATGGCATACGCACGCGCACATCAAATGCCTGTGTTTGTGGACTTTAACGGATACGGGTGTGTGAACTGCCGCAAGATGGAAGCCGCTGTGCTGTCGAAACCGGAAGTGGAAGCACGACTCCGAAACTATGTTCTCATCTCGCTCATCGTGGACGATAAGACGAAGCTGCCTGCACCTGTTCAGGTGGAGGAAAACGGCAAGAGTATCACCTTGCGCACAGTGGGAGACAAATGGAGTTACAAACAGCGCACCGAATATGGAGCCAATGCGCAACCGTTTTATATTCAGTTGGATGCCGACGGCAACCGTCTCACAGACACCGCCTATTCCTACGACGAAGATATTCCTAAATTCCTGAATTGGTTAATCTACTAATAATGAAATATGTATCAGAAAAGTTATAATCCGAATTTTAACCACGAGCGTCCCGCTATGCCGCGCCGTGAGAGTAAACCACAATATGACACCAAACGTCCCCCCGAGAAGGAGATGATTTTTGGTATACGTGCCGTTATTGAAGCAATAGACGCAGGCAATGTATTGGACAAAGTGCTGCTACGTCGCGATATGAGCAGTGCGATAGGCAAAGAACTATTGCAGAGGTTGGAAGGCACCAATACCCCGGTGCAGAAAGTGCCGGTGGAGAAACTCAATCAGTTCACCGACAAGAATCATCAGGGGGTTATCGCGTTCCTTTCGCCGATAGAGTTTTACCATGTGGAAGATATGGTGCAGTCGCTTTTTGATGAGGGTAAGACTCCGCTGCTGATGGTGTTGGACGGCATAACCGATATGCGCAATTTCGGGGCTATCGCGCGTACATGCGCCTGCGCAGGCGTACACGCTCTCATTATACCTACGCGCGGGTGCGTATCTATCAACGGCGACGCTATCAAGACTTCGGCGGGG
>USNU01000284.1 GCA_900556095.1 uncultured Bacteroidales bacterium
ACTACAGAGCCCGCCGCTGAACCACGCCCAGGGCCAACGCTCACGCCCAATTCTTCACGCGCACCGCGGATAAAATCCATCACGATAAGGAAGTAACCGGGAAAGCCCATCGTCTTCATTACGTGCAACTCAAATAGTATGCGGTTTACCACCTCGCGCTGCCGCTCGTCCAACGCCACCGCATCCCAATAGTGATAGTTCAATCCTTTGGTATTCTCCAAAAACAACTCTAATTCCGGATAGCGCTTCTTGGCGCCGTTCCATGTGAGAAAACTCAGGTACTCCGCCTCAAACTTGATACGGTACATTCTATCATATCCGCCGAGATTCTTGAATCGTTTCTGTGCATCTTTTTCACTCAAAGGATTTTGCCCATGCTCATCGGTCATAAACTCATGCCACAGGTCCTCCTCCGTGTATTTTTGTCGTATCTCGTCTTCAGTTCCGAAGTCTTTCGGGATGTCAAACAGCGGCATAATCGGTCCGTGGTCTATATCGTAAATCTCCACTTTGTCCGCTATCTCCTGCGTGTTCGCCAATGCCTCCGGAATATCAGAGAATATGGCATACATCTCCTCGGGTGTCTTGAGCCACTCCTGTTTGGTGTAGTGCATGCGGTTCACATCGTCCACATAGTGGTTCGTGCTGAGGCAAATCAGTCGGTCGTGTGCCTCGGCGTTCTCTTCCTCCACAAAATGCGAGTCGTTGGTGCAGATTATCTTCACACCATGTTTGTGTGCCAAGTCTATCAGTATCGGATTCACCTCTTTTTGTTTCTGATACACATCTTGGTCGCCTCCCGGCTTGTCGGTTTGGTGGCGTTGCAACTCGATATAGTAATCCTCACCGAACACTGACTTAAACCACTCGATTGTTTCTTCCGCACCTGCAATATCACCCGCCATAATCTTCTGTGGCAATTCACCACCCAAGCATGCCGACGAACAGATAATACCTTCGTGGAACTCCTGCAACAGGTCTTTGTCAATACGGCTTGTATAGTTAAATGCATCAGACATAAAGCCCGCACTCACAATCTTACATAGGTTGTGATATCCTGTCATATTCTTTGCCAGTAGTATCAAATGCCAGCCAGAGCGGTCGATGGTGTATTGTCGCCCCTCACCATTCACGGCTTTCTCATCGGTCATCGAATGCCGTCCGCGCCGCGCACAATAGGCTTCGCACCCCACAATTGGTTTGAAAGGGACAAACGGCTGTTTCTCATAGGTGTCGCCTTTCTCCGCTGCAGCTTGTGCCAACTCTTCCTGTTTGGCATCCCACGTATCTTTATTCTTGCCGTTTACTTTCTTACAGTAGTCGAGCAATTCCTTAATACCATACATATTACCATGATCGGTCAATGCTACGGCACCCATACCTATCCTGAGACATTTATCCACTATATCCGGCACTTTTGACATTCCGTCCAATACCGAATACTGCGAGTGTACATGTAGATGTGTAAAATTCATTTTTGCTTGAGCTTATTTTGTCTGCAAAGTTACGAAAAAAAATATAGATATGCAAACGAAAAAGGGTATTCTGTATATCACTAAAAAACAAGCAGACTGCAAACTTGCAGACTGCTTGTTAATTACAAAATAATGCATATTTTTTTATTTGGCACGGATAAATAGTTGCACGGGAGTACCGTTAAAGTCCCACCATTCGCGGAGTTTGTTCTCCAAGAAACGGCGATACGGTTCCTTGACATACTGGGGCAGGTTGGCGAAGAAAATAAATGTAGGCACCTGTGTATTAGGCAGTTGCGTACAATATTTAATCTTGATATACTTGCCCTTGGTAGCGGGGGGCGGATAGTTCTCGATGAGAGGCAGAAACCTGTCGTTCAGTTGCGCCGTCGGAATCTTCTTGTATTTGTTCTCATAGACATGCAGGGCGGTTTCCATCACCTTGAAGATACGCTGCTTGGTGAGCGCGGAGGTGAAGATGATGGGGAAGTCGGTAAATGGCGCAATACGGTTGCGGATAGCCGCTTCGTATGCTTTGATGTCGGCGTTGGTTTTGCTCTCCACAAGGTCCCACTTGTTGATGCAGACAACGAGTCCTTTTTTGTTCTTCTGAATGATAGAATAGATGTTCAGGTCCTGTGCCTCGATACCGCGTGTGGCGTCAATCATCAGGATACAGACATCGGAGTTTTCGATGGCGCGGATAGAGCGTACCACCGAGTAGTATTCCAGGTCTTCATTCACTTTCGCTTTCTTGCGAATACCGGCGGTGTCCACAAGATAGAAGTCCTTGCCAAATTTGTTGTAGCGTGTGTAGATACTGTCGCGGGTGGTGCCGGGGATGTCGGTTACG
>USNU01000285.1 GCA_900556095.1 uncultured Bacteroidales bacterium
GACGGTGATAAGGTTCTCAATACGGATTCCCCATTGGTTGGTGCGATAGATACCCGGTTCGTCAGATACAATCTGTCCGACCTCCAATTGGGTCGGGTTGTTGTCGGTACGTACGTTCTGCGGTCCCTCGTGACAACCGAGGAAATGCCCTACGCCATGCCCAGTACCATGTCCGAAAGTGATACCGTTTGCCCACATATATTGCTTGGCCAATGCGTCTAACTGATTACCGCGTGTACCGCGCGGGAAACGTGTGGTTTGCAGAGCGATATGTCCTTTGAGAGTATAGGTGTAGTCGAGTTTTGCCTGTTCGGGTATCTCGCCGCCGAGCCATGTGGTACGTGTGATGTCGGTTGTGCCGTCAAGGTATTGCCCTCCCGAGTCCAGAAGTAACATTCCCTCGGGACGTACTATGGCGCAGTGGTCTGCTGTGGCGGCGTAATGTACGATAGCCCCATTGTCGTTGTAACCTGCAATCGTACCAAATGATTCCTCTACAAAATGATTACCCATAGTACGATACTCATGCAGTTTCTCCATTAGCGACCATTCGGTTTGCGTTTTTCCTTCAGCAAATGCTTCCTCTTCGAGCCAACGGAAGAAACGGGTCAGTGCCACGGCGTCCTCACGCATAGCAATACGCTCCCCCTCTATCTCCACCGCATTTTTCTTGCTCTTGGCTACAAGAATAGGTGACTGTGCATTCACTTTTTGGCATGTTGGGGGGATTGATTCATAAAGTGCTTCATTTACTTTTGCACCATCGTATAGTACGATACCTTTCAGTTGTGCAATATAGGCAAACACATCTTCATAGCCTTGCACATCAATATGTTCGCGTTGTAAGTAGTCAGCCGCTTGGGTATTTACTTTATGAGCGTCCACAAATAGCGTGCAACGGTTCTGCTCTAATACCACGTAACTGATAACCACGGGATTATATTCTACATCCGTACCACGGATATTGAGCAACCATGCTATCTCGTCAAGGGCGGAAATAATCATCGCATCGGCTTTTTTCTTTGCCATTGCCTGACGAATACGCGCCAGTTTGCATTGTACCGACTCGCCTGCGTACTTCTCCTCGTACTCGTAGAGTGGATTCTGCGGAATAGCGGGACGATCATCTACCCATAGCGGACGGATTAGATCAATGGACTTAGTAGTCAGCCCTGCTTCTCCTAACTCGCTACGTAATGCTGCAAAGGCGTTCACACTATACATCTCCGGATTCAGTCCTATCGTTCCCTGCACATTCTCGCAGAGCCACTCCGCAATGGTCGGGCAGTCGATATCCGACTCACGCATCAGTTCCACTGACGAACCGGCTAACTCGATATTGGCCTGCAGGTAGTAGCGCGAATCAGTCCAAAGAAACGCTTTATCCATAGTAACCAACACAGTACCTGTCTCCCCCTTGAAACCTGACAACCATGTGATTTCCGTCCAATGCTCCGCCATATATTCCGAGGCGTGCGGGTCTGTACCGGGTACGATATACGCACTCAACTGTTGTTCGCGCATCAATTTGCGCAGAGCAGCCAATTTCTCTAAAATAGTCATATCTTTAATTCTCAATTATTTAGCCAATTCTTCTACTGCCCGTTTGGTGATTTCGTCATCACGCTCAAAAAGCGGGAAGAAACCTTCATCGCCGAGGATATTACGCACGATATAGGCATTCACCAATCGGGTTAGTGGTTGACGCGATTTGCGTATATCCGCTTCATCGGGTTCGATGCCTTTTTCCTGGCAGTATTTTACAAACTTCGGCAGCCAGTCGGCGTCATTCAAGTGCTTTTCCAATGTCTGCCAATCTTTATACTTGATCAGTTCTTTGCGGTGTAGGTTGGTATATTGGTATGCAAACTGATAGGTGTATGCACGATTGACCACCTTATTGAAGTATGGACTATATTGTGTAGTGTCGCGCCCTACAAATACATCGGGCATAATACCTCCTCCTCCGTGTACGATACGCCCTTGCTTGGTATGATACACAGTGGTGTCTGTGTAATGAATACTATCTGCATTGTAAAACTCTCCATTCTCGAAGCGATCGAGCAGTTCTTTCTCATAATCTATCTGATCGCCGAGCGTGTAGGGCTTTTGTATGCACCGACCCGATGGGGTATAGTAGCGTGCCACGGTCAAGCGAATCGCACTGCCGTCCGAGAAAGGCATCTGCTGTTGCACCAATCCTTTTCCAAACGAGCGGCGTCCGACAATCACGGCACGATCGTTGTCCTGCATAGCCCCCGAGAAAATCTCGCTTGCCGATGCCGAGAAATCATCAATCAATATGGCGAGCGGCACGTTTTTGAAAC
>USNU01000286.1 GCA_900556095.1 uncultured Bacteroidales bacterium
CAAGGGATAGGCAAGGGATAGAGATGGCGCAAAAGAGGTATAAGAAGAAGTGAGTGGTAGGGTAGTGGTCGGGGGAATAGACTATGTATATATGATCAACAAAAACGATTCGCTATAAATATCTTATATCGAATATCGAACTCACGTTAAATAGAATAGGCTTTTAAGGGAGTGTTAATCCTCTTTTTTATGCAAAATATGTAGTTTTTTATGCATATTTGCCCATTTCACGAAAAAGATGTACCTTTGCGCTTATATTGAAAATACTGCTTTATTGTGAAACACTCTATTCGTTTTTGGCTGGACAACAGCCGTAGTATATCTCTGCCGCAGTCGGCACTGCCATGTCTGACGGCTATCGTTCTTTGTATCGGTCAGCCCGGTTTTGTCTGGTGGCTCGCGTTGCCTGTCCTGTTGGGTGTGTGTGCCGCTCATCTGGGTATGAACCTTGCGGATGACTATTTTGATTATAAACACGACTCCCGTATCCGTTCAGAGTTGTCTTCCACCAGTATCCGTGCGCGCATGGAGAAGTGCCACTATATCCGCAGCGGGGAGGCTACAGTGGAGTCGTTGGGCCGGGCGGTAGTCGGTTTCTTGGGCTTTGCCGCGTTGATGGGGTTGATTATCGTGCCGGTACAATGGTGGTTGCATGGTTGGGTGGCTGCTTTGGGCGTTATGTTGTATGCGGTGTTGGGGTTGATTGTGGGCGTGAACTATTCGGGCAAACCTTTTGAATTGGGGTTTCACGGCTTGGGCGAATTGGTTATCGGCGTGATGTTCGGCCCGCTCAATATGTTGGGTGTGCAGGCGGCTATGACTGGTGTAATATTCTCATTACCAATGCTTTGTATGAGTATTGCGGTGGGGTGCCTCGTGATAAATATCGTGTATGTCCACTCGGTGATGGAGGTGAATGCCGATGCCGAATTGGGTAAGATGACGTTTGCCCGATTGCTGCGAAAGCCGGCGTTGATGATTGCTTTTGTGGCGTTTTTTGCCATTATGCCATTTGTGTTGTTGGCGGTCGGAATCGGATTGGGCTGGTGGAGTCCGTGGTATTTGCTCACTTTGCTGACCTTCCCGATGTCGGTTTTTTTGATTTATTCGACGCACCATTTTGTATATGGTTTGCCGTGTATCGATAGTCCGCGATGGTGGATGGGGCCGATGGGCGATTGGGATAAGTATGTCAAGGCGGGAATCGACTGGTTCCTTATTCGCTGGTTGTTGGCGCGTAATATATGTATGTTCTTCTGCCTCATTGTGATGGTGGTGCGTATTGTCCTGCTGTTTGTATAAGGGAGTATCTTTGTCCTTTTTTTAGGAAAAAGCAAACAATTTTTTGCATATATGGAGAATATATTGTACCCTTGCCGCTGCAAGCCTACTGAAAAACAACAAATAAATCTGAATATGAAAAAGTTTCTATCTATTATGTGTGCATTGGCACTCTGTTGTGTGAGTGTTTCGGCAGCGGTTGGCAAGAAGAAAGCCAACAAGGATACCGACCAGTTCCGCTATGAGATTGAGTGCGCCGGCAATGCAGTACAAGGTTCCTACTTAGTGAAAGTATGGAGTTATTCCAAGAAAGCCAATGTGGCTGAGAACCAGTGCCGTAAGAATGCGGTGCATGGCGTGATATTCAAAGGCTACGGTGGCGAGAACGGCTGTGTGGCACAACGTCCGTTGTGCAGTACGCCCGGTGCTGAAGTAGAGTATGCCACCTATTTCAAGTCCTTCTTTGCCGAGGGAGGCGAGTTTCAGCGATATGCTTCGATAGTGGAGGGAACAACCGAGATTACCAAAGTGGGGCGCGAATATAAGGTGGGCGTGATAGTCAGCGTCCGCAAAGACGATTTGCGCAGAGTGTTGGAGTCGGCGGGGATAGTACGCTCGCTGAATGCGGGATTCTAAAACGATAATCTTCTGCAGACCACAAACAGTCTGTAGAAACTATACTATACGATTATGAAACGATTAGGTACATTTCTGATGGCAGCGATAGTGGTTTTGTCGCTTGCCGGTTGTGGTGCAAGACGCTCACAAGCCTATTATGACCAACCCAGCAAGGTGCTTTCTGCCAACTATGACGGCACGTATGTTATTCGCGCGCAAGTACGCGCACGCAACTCCGCATTGGCGTTCACCGATGTACAACGCAAAGTGGTTAGGGAAGTTATATTCGATGGCGTGGCTGCGGGAAGCAATGGCGTACAGGACTTGAAACCATTGGTGTTCGACAAGAATGCACGCGAGAAATACGAGGACTATTTCAATGCCTTCT
>USNU01000287.1 GCA_900556095.1 uncultured Bacteroidales bacterium
AAGTTGTGTCTCCACCATCGGAGTATGTATCTCTCTCGAAGAGTGCTTCCTCCTATGTTTTGACGCTGCAAAGTTACTGCTCACATCCAACATAGCGAAACAATATAATAAAAATATAGACAAAATTGCAGTAATATCGTTTTTTTATTATACATAGTATAATAACCGTATTATTCATGAATAAATAATATAGAATATTTATGGTGTATATATAGCCCTGTTTTTACCTAAAATACACCTTTATCAATGCCACATTTTTGCGATATTGAAAAAAAAATGTAACTTTGCATATCGTTTTCCGAAACACCTGATATAATCCACACAATGAGACACTTTATTCCATCTATTCTATCTATATTGTCGCTTTTATTGGTTGTCGGCAGTACATCAACATGGGCATTTACCCAAGAAGATATTGCTTTTTTGGAGACAGAGTTGGCGAAAAAAGAGCAATACAATGCCATTAAACAGCATCGGATTGATTCTATCAGGAGTGCCGATACCGACACATACGCACAATTGCTGGCACTCACACTCGAGTATCAGTCTTATTCTTATGACACAGCGACCATCTATGTAGAGAAACTATTGGACGAAGCCACACACCTCAACTCATACGAGAAGATAGTGCAAGCCCGTGTGCGGCATGCGTTTGTATTCCTCAGTTCGGGTCTGTTCAAAGAGAGCGCAGATGTATTAGAGGCTTTGGCAGACGATGTCTCAACCTGCCCGGATGAGATACAGGCGGACTATTACATCACCTACTCACGCCTGCTATACGATATGGCAGACTATACCCACGGACAGTTAGCCAACGGCTACCGCACACAGGGTTATCAGATGAGTGAGCAGGCTCTGTCGCTCATTGACCTACAGGACACAGTACGCTACTGGTCTACCGCCGCACAATTCGCGATGAAACAAGGCGATGAAGCACTATCCATAGAGCGTTTTGAGCGGGCATTGGCATGCACTACCATCTCCGAACACGACCGCGCCATAGCCTACTCGTCGATGGGGTCGCTGTACGATATATTGGGGGACAAAAACCGCTCGGAGCATTATTGGATACTGGCAGCCGTAGCCGA
The DNA here is from genome assembly GCA_900556095.1 of uncultured Bacteroidales bacterium. Lineage (GTDB taxonomy): Bacteria > Bacteroidota > Bacteroidia > Bacteroidales > Paludibacteraceae > Colicola. Next base: position 1,089 of record USNU01000287.1, read on the forward strand.
CCTACGCAGTTGCACCAAAGAAACTATTGCAATGAGCGTGGTGGCACAATTGTTCTACCAGCAAGGCGACATTGACCATGCCGCCCGTTACATACAAGAGGCTATGGCCGATGCCAACTTCTATAATGCCCGCCACCGACAACTGAGTATCGGTAAGATTATTCCTATCATAGAGCAGCAACAGTTAGATACACTGCAAGAGCAAAGCCATCGTATCCGCCGCCTCAATATATGTTTATACCTATTGTTGGGCGTTTTGTTCCTCGCCATAGTGCTGCTCTACAACCGCCACCGCGCCTTGCGCCGCACGGAGGAGGTCATCCAGCAATCCAACCGGCAACTGACTGAAGCAAACCGCATCAAAGAGGAGTGTATCGCCACTTTCCTTTGCAACGAAAGTACGGTCTATAGCAAATTGGAGAAGTATCAGCGTTATGTAAAACGCAAGACGCAAGAACGCCGGTTTGACGAACTGCAATCGATACCGCAATATGTAGATATACGCACGTTGCGCAACGAATTCTACAAACGTTTCGACACTATGTTTCTACACATATTTCCTGATTTTGTAGAGAAATTCAATGGTCTGTTGCGTCCCGATTGCAGAGTAGAACTGCGTCAAGGCGAACTGCTGAATGCAGAACTGCGTATCTTTGCCCTCATACGCCTCGGTATCACGGATAATCAACAAATAGCGAACCTGCTCGACTACTCCATCAACACAATCTACACCTACAAAACCCGTATTAAGAATGCATCGGCACTGCCGCCCGAAGAGTTCAACAGCAGACTGATGGAAATCTAAATCCAATTTGTAATTAGAGGGTGGCGGCGAAGGACTCCGCAGTAGCGAGTTGGTCAATTTTGCCTACATCCATCATCTGATAGCCGGCGGGGATATATCCGTACAGCGGTTGCGTGGCGCACAGATTAAGATACAAGTCTATCAGCGAGAACTTGCAGCCCTTTTGCGCGATAGTGGTTTCCATATTCTCAAATATAGCGGGCGAAAGTATCTGCATGCCCGAGAAGGCCAGGCGTTGAAATGTCCCGGCATCATCCAATCCTGCAGGTCTCAACTCACCGGTAGCGATATTTGTCCAGCCATGCAACCGTAAACCGGTATCAAACAGCAGATAACGCTGTGTTTTCCGCCGACTGACCACCAATAATCCCAACATATCGGAGCGATAGGA
>USNU01000288.1 GCA_900556095.1 uncultured Bacteroidales bacterium
TTGTGCACACACCTAATGGGAGAGACATCCACGGGCATCTTGCCCATATCAGCAGCAATCCGAAAGACCTTATTCCGCAAGCGGATATGGTATTGTTGTGCCTGCCTGCTTTCTTGGTTGAGCAAACTATCGCGACTATTCGCCCATACCTACAACAAAACACCATTGTCGGAGCGATTGTCGGCAACTCTGGTTTCTTTATATTCTGCCACAACCTACTGCCGAACACGACGAAACTCTTTGCTTTCCAACGTGTTCCATTCATCTCACGTGTCATTACCTATGGCAAAGAGGCATGCCTGTTGGGCTATAAAGACCAACTCCTCATCGCCACCGAAAATATAGCGGACAATGCCGCTTTCTGTAATGAGATTGCTCATCTGTTCGACACTCCGACCTACCGGCTCTCGTCTTTCTACGAAGTTACGCTGAGTAATAGCAATCCAATCTTGCACACAGGGCGGCTCTATACGCTTTGGAAAGACTGGGACGGAATGCCCTACCCGCAGTGTCCGCTCTTTTATCACGACTGGACGGATGAAGCCTCTGCATTGGAGATAGAGATGGATAACGAGTTTTTTGCCCTGTTGGCTGCCTTGCAGGTCAATACGCAACACATTGATACTTTGCTCCATCACTATGAAGCCACCGATGCTTCCTCTATGACCGCCAAACTACGTAGCATAGAATCGTTGTCTGCCATCCCATCCCCTATGAAACAAGTACAGAGCGGATGGGTACCCGATTTCACAAGCCGTTACTTTACTGAGGATTTCCCCTTCGGACTCCGCTTCATCTACGAACTCGCCCATCAGCACCACATCCCCTGCCCCAACATAGACAAGGTGTACACATGGGGACTCAAACAAATACAGCCAACCAAATGAAACAACCAATCACATACGACGACTTGTTCTCCATCGTGGAACCTCTTGTCATCAACCAAGAATCTGACGAATTGGAATACAAAACCGCATTAGGTGGTTTCCCTCAATCTTTCTGGGAAACCTATTCTTCGTTTGCAAATACCAATGGCGGTACGATTGTATTTGGAGTGAAAAATATGTGCAAGAACCGCCTTCTTATCTCCGAAGGACACGGCAAAGGTACCATCTACTACCCGCCAAGTGCAACCTTAGAACAAACAAGTGCAACCTTAGGCCAAACAAGTGCAACCTTAGAACAAATAAGTGCAACCTTAAAACCTAATGTTGCAACCTCAAGACCTAAACGTATGTCGCTTGAGCAACGTCAGCAGATGATTCTTGATTATTGTTCGGATTGGCGAACGATAGAGGAAATTGCTGTTTACACAAACTTGGGAAAGACTTACGTACGCAACAAAATTTTATCTGTTATAGAAAAATTCTTAGAGCGTAAATACACCATACCTCACCACCCTCGGCAACGCTATCGGCGCAAGAACAACCCGTTACAAGAATAATGACAGAACATACAATACAAAAAGAATCTGAAAGATAATCAAAGACTTATGAGAGACTTTATCGTTAAAATCACCCTAAAATTAGGCATATACCAACAGATAGTTGAAATCATCAACCGCGTAAAGTTCAATGTGCAGGCACGGCGGATGCGGAATAGTGGTTTGCAGATGTTGCGCGAAGCAGATATTGTATTGTCGCAATTGGGATTGAAACCATTTCTGACGTATGGAGCGTTGTTGGGGGCATATCGGGAGCATGGTTTTATCTCTTATGACCCTGATATTGATTTGGGGATATTGGCAGAGGATATTCCCGACAATCTGCATCAGAAAATGGCAGAAGCCGGTTTTGTGCTGTATAAACAAGGTGTCCTTGCTGACAGAAAGACCGTTTTCGAGGAGACATTTATCTACAAGAAACTACACTTGGACATCTTCTTTTATTTTCAGGACGGAGACGATTTGTATAGTATCATTGCCCGTCAGCACGAGACCAAGGAATGGAAAGAAGCAAACGCAACAGACGGCTTTCCGTGTGATAGAAGTTATGTACCGGCGTCTGATTTTGAACGCCGTGAGTTCCTCGGGCTGCAGATATACATGCCCGTAAAGACTGACGAGTGGTTGCGCGCCATATACTCTGATTCCTACATGACGCCCATCAAGAATTGGGAAGCCAAGAACTACAAAACACGTATCGTTCATACCTCAGAGCGTTCATATCGTAAATACTTTGAATAATGACACCCAAACGATTCATATTCCGTGCTATAGTCCGCTCTATGGAGTGGATAGTGCAACAATGCAAAC
>USNU01000289.1 GCA_900556095.1 uncultured Bacteroidales bacterium
TCTGGGAATAGAGATAGATATCGCGAGAGAAATCCAGTTTCTCCACATCCTGGAATTTCTCAATCACGATGGCCTTGCTGGCAGTCTGCCCCACCAGTCCCAACACCTCTGCGTGTCCATTCTTGCCAAAGATGACTATCTGCGACTGCCTGTCCGGCTCGGTCTTGCGCAGGCGGGTATAGGTCTCGCGGATACGCTTTTGCAGGTGTAGAACGACCGTGCAACTGGCATCGATAATCTCAATGTTGTTCTGTTCGGCGATGTGATACGTGCTGGGGGGCTCACCATGCGCCCGAAGCAACACACGCACATTATGGAGCGTACGAAGGTCATCGTAGTCTATGGTCTCCAAGCCGAGAGCGGCAAGCCGCTCCACCTCTTGCCCATTGTGGACAATGTCGCCCAAACAATAAAGCGGCCCCCGCAGGAGTTCCTCCTCGGCTTTCTGAATGGCACTCGTTACGCCAAAGCAGAACCCGCTACCGCTGTCAATGGTTACAAGCATTGCAATTACAAATCAAGAATTAACAGCCTTATCGAACAGATTCATAATGACTTGCATTTGTTCCTCCTTACTCATTGTGCTGTTATCCACTACAATGGCATCGCCGGCTTGACGCAAAGGACTCTCCGCACGGTGGGTATCACGGTAGTCACGGTCGTTGACATCTGCCAATACGTCAGCATACTGCGGGTGTTCGCCTTTGGCTGTCAACTCATCGAAACGGCGCTGCGCCCGCACTTCCGGCAATGCGGTAAGAAAGAGTTTCAGTTCCGCCTCAGGAAAGACCACCGTACCGATGTCGCGACCATCCATAACAATCCCCTTCTCTTTGCCCATCGCCTGTTGTTGTGCCACGAGGAACTGTCGCACCTCGCGTATCTGCGATACCTGCGAAGCCCTATTACCCACCTCGAGAGTACGAATCTGCAATTCTACATCTTGTCCGTTAAGAATAGTATGCTGTGTGCCATCAGTCTGCAGGGCAAAGCGGATACTTACCTTTGGCAACAAGGCGATAATCTGCGCAGGTTCATCAGCGTGGTGCTGCAACATATAAAGTGCCGTAGCACGATACATTGCACCTGTGTCCACATACATATACCCCGCATATTTCGCCAGTGCTTTCGCAATGGTCGATTTGCCGCACGATGAATAACCGTCAATGGCAACAATGATTTTTTTCATTTCAATAGAGAATTTATATCAAGGCTCAAGCCTACTTGGTAGGAGAAATTACTCTTGGTCATCTGCGACATCGCAAACCCGAGGCGGAACTTATAGATACGAACCCCCGCACCAAAAGCAAAACCTGCCAACGAGCGCTGGTCAATAAGATTCATTTCGGCACGACGACGGTGATTGTAACTGATAGTCAGATAAAAACGCTCGCTTTTGGGCACAATATCCACCGCAAAAATAGTGTGGCGGAACATCATATCATACCACTGTACGGGCTTTGACTCGTCAGTCAGCGACGACACATCAGCGCGGTTGGTTACCTCATAACCGAGGTTCCATTGCTGCATATTGTGAATGGTCATCGAGAAACGCAACGGAGCGTGTGCCACACGGTAACTGAACCCTAATTGCAGGTTGATAGGCAACATCTCATGATTGCTCCCCCCCTCGTCGCTATAGAAACCTTTGATTTGCCAACCTATGTTTTGGAGCGACAGTCCGAGTTGGAAAGTGGAATCGCGTGTCTGGAAATGCGCGCCCACGTCTGCGCCCAAAGCAAACGAGTGGTATGCCTCATATATCGAATAGACAGGTTTGAGCGTAACGCCCACCGAAAAACACTGCCCCAACTGGCGTGCGTACATCGCGTCGATGAGAATATCTTTGGCAGTGAATGTGCCACCGGTGAGGTTTCCGTTGCCGTCGGCATATTTCATCCGACCATAGTCGAGATAATGAATACCCACCGCGAAATAGTTCGGTTTGTCGGGATCACCGTCGCCGATATAGGGCTTTTCTATCTTCGAGCGTCCAAAATTATGTCCGTACAGCACACTGCCGAACATCGTCCCTGGCAAGTAGTAGGAATAGTTGAGTTGCAACACATTGTCGGTCATAGCCCCCAACAACGCAGGGTTGTCCATTGCCATCGAGATGTCCCCGTCACGCACGCTCACATTGTTACCGCCAAGAGCGTTCATACGTGATGACACCGGCAACCCGAGGAAAGTGAAGACACTACTCCCACTCCCCGTA
>USNU01000290.1 GCA_900556095.1 uncultured Bacteroidales bacterium
TGTGGGTATCATTGTGGGCGTTGTGTTTACGGCGATTATACAGTCCTCCAGTGCCGCAACGGTTATGGTTGTCAGCTTTGTAAATGCCGGTCTGATGACGCTTTATCAGGCTATTGGCGTTATCTATGGTGCCAATATTGGTACCACTATCACGGCGCAGATTGTGGCGCTCGGTCTCTCTTCCGAGGGAGGCTTATCCACTACTGCCATCTTCGCTGCTTTTGCAGGTATTGGCGCATTCATCGGACTTTTTAGCAAGCGTGAATCATGGAAAACGGCAGGCGGTATCCTTACGGGCTTCGGTATGCTGTTCGTTGGATTGAGTATGATGTCGGGTTCTATGGAGGATTTTGCACAGATGGATGCTGTGAAGGTTTTCCTCTCCTCTATCAGCAACCCGATTCTTTTGGTACTTATCGGTGCTATCTTTACGGCGATTATCCAATCTTCATCGGTAATGACCTCAGTTGCTATCACTATGGTAGTGACGGGGCTTATTACGCTCAATCAGGGTATTTATCTTACCCTTGGTTCCAACATCGGTTCCTGTGTTGTGGCGATTATTGCGGGTATGACTAGTGGTAAGAATGCCAAACGTACTGCCCTTATGCACTTGATTTTCAACTGCTTTGGCGTTGTCGTCTTTTTGCTTGCCGCCCTTGTGATGTATCTGGTTACCAATGGGCAAATCAGTTTCGGTTCTATCTTTGAGAATATGTTCCCTAATGCGCCGCAGGTGCAGTTGGCTATGTTCCATACGATCTTCAACTGTCTTACGGTTGTCATTATTTTGCCGCTTACAAACTTGTTAGTCAGAACCGTTTGCACTATTATTCCCGACAAACTCTCCGAGGAAGAGGGGCAGGCTTCCAAACCGCATTTCTACTTTGTGGACGATAAAATGCTTCGTACCCCAATCATTGCTGTGCGTCAGGTTAAACTCGAAATTGAACACATGGCGGCGGTTGCTATGCACAACTACGATATTGCCGTCTATATGATTTCCAGCCTCGATTTTCGTCAAAAGGATGATTTCAATCGCAACGAGGCGCAACTTAACTACCTTAATAACTATCTTATTCAGTATGTTGTTCGTCTCAATTCCAAACCTTTGAATGAGGTTGATCATCGCTACTTGTCCTCTATGATTCGCTGTATCGGTGACTTGGAGCGCATCGGTGATTATGCCACAAATATCATTGAGTATGCCGAGGTGTTGCGTGACCATAATCTCGTCTTCTCCGAGCAGGTCAAAGAGGAGATTGAACAGGTGCGCGAGGGGGTCTTCTCTGTGTATCAAAATGTGATGAAAGCCTATATGGAAGTCAGCATTGATGCCCTCAATGAGGCGAATAAAATAGAAGACCTTGTGGACGAGATGACCGACAAAATGGCGGATAAGAACGTGGAGCGTCTCTCCAACAATGAGTACAATCCAACCGTCGGTGCGCAATATCTGGAGTTCGCCAGCGACTCTGAGCGTATCGCCGACCACCTTATCAATGTCGGTAAATCCATTCGTGTTATTCTTCAACCCGAACGTGTCATCAAATAAGTACTTTTGTCAACTTGCTTCCGTTTTTCCTGCTGCTTGCGGAATAGGAAACCACACTTAAAAACTATGCGTTTAATACATAACCCTTGGCTCGGGGTAGAGGGCTACAATTGTTTCGGATGCTGTCCGACCAACCCCATTGGCACGCACATGCATTTTTATGAGGATGGCGACGAGATTGTTTCCGTATGGCGTCCCACACAGAACCACCAGTCGTGGATTAATACGCTCCATGGTGGTATCCAGGCCGTCTTGTTGGATGAGATCTGCGGTTGGGTGGTCTTTCATAAACTGCAAACGGCAGGCGTTACAGCCAAGATGGAGACTCGCTACCATAAACCCGTTTCAACGCTCCAACCCTATATCACTTTGCGTGGTCGTCTCAAAGAGCAGCACCGCAACGTGGCGTATGTCGTCGGCGAAATCTGGAGTGTTGAAGGTGAACTGCTTTGTGAGTGTCTGTGTACCTATTTTACGTTCCCGCAAGAGAAAGCCAAAGCCGAAATGGGATATATTCCATCCGGTACCGAGGGCGACGACCTCACGTGGGAAGAAGTAATCAATTTGTAATGATGTGTCTCCGTGGCAACCGTATTTGACTGCCATTTTTTATCCCTTTCCAAAACACTATAGAATAAAATAGTGTGTTCCCGTCGCGGG
>USNU01000291.1 GCA_900556095.1 uncultured Bacteroidales bacterium
TATGGACGAAGTGGCTAAACGCTTTACAGACTACGTCATCGCCGTTGCCAATGGTACGCAGACCAACAACGAGAAGAACGGATACCACGAGATAGCCATCTTCAAAACCGGCGTAACGCTGTAAGCGAGGGCAAAGAAGCAGGCACGCCGAGTCTGAATTGGATACCGTGGAATGTATATTGCGAGAAAGATTTGTATATATCGGCAAAAAAACGTACCTTTGCAGAGCAAATATTAAATAGAACAACATTATGGCAGAAGAAAAAAAACAGCCGTCAGCAGACAAACTGAAAGCCTTGCAGTTGGCTATGGCGAAGATTGACAAGGACTTCGGCAAAGGAGCGATAATGAAACTCGGCGACGACAAGATAGAGGATATTGCTGTTATACCAACCGGCAGTATCGGGTTGAACCTGGCTCTCGGCGTAGGCGGGTACCCGCGCGGGCGCGTGATAGAAATATATGGTCCGGAGTCTTCCGGTAAGACCACACTGGCTATTCACGCTATGGCTGAGGTGCAGAAACAGGGCGGTATCGCCGCTATCATCGATGCAGAGCATGCGTTCGACCGCTTCTATGCAGAGAAACTCGGAGTGGATACCGACAACCTGCTGATCGCACAACCCGACTGCGGCGAACAGGCACTCGAGATTGCAGACGAACTGATTCGCTCCTCGGCAGTGGACCTGGTAGTAATCGACTCGGTGGCTGCACTTACCCCGAAAGCCGAGATTGAGGGCGATATGGGGGATAACAAACTCGGTTTGCAGGCACGACTGATGTCGCAGGCCCTGCGCAAACTGACAGCCACTATCAATAAGACACAGACTACCTGTATCTTTATCAACCAGTTGCGTGAGAAAATCGGCGTGATGTTCGGCAACCCCGAAACCACCACGGGCGGTAATGCGCTGAAGTTCTATGCTAGCGTGCGTCTGGACATTCGTAAGAACGGACAAATCAAAGAAGGCGACGACATACTCGGTAACCAAGTGCGCGTAAAAGTGGTGAAGAACAAAGTGGCACCACCATTCAAGAAAGCAGAGTTCGACCTGATGTTCAACGAGGGAATCTCCAAAGTAGGCGAGATTATCGACCTGGGCGTTGAGAACGGTATCCTCAAAAAATCGGGTAGTTTCTATAGTTACGGCGATACCAAGTTGGGGCAAGGCCGTGATAATGTAAAAAAATTGCTTCGTGAAAACCCCGACCTGATGGACGAGATAGAAGCAAAAATAATGGAGACTATCAAACAGAAATAATTGATTTTTCCCAATGGACAATGTACAATTTGAACAGGGTTGTACATTGTTTTTTTCTATAATGGAAACCGTACAACTCATACTCTCGCCCCTCGAGGCACATAATGCAGAGCAACGATATCGCGTAGTGAAACGCTCTATCGATGCCCGCCAGCGTGAACTGAAAGTGTTGCTCACGATTTTGGTGGACGAAAAAGGACATAAAGTGGAGCGCGAAGCACCTATCCCCTTGTACGAGCCGCCTCATTTTCAGGACGTTCACCATGCTGAGCGGACAGCGATCATTATTGGTGCCGGACCGGCGGGGTTGTTTGCCGCTTTGACTTTGTTGGAGCATGGTATTCGTCCGATTATTTACGAGCGGGGCAAAGATGTGAGTGCCCGCAAGGTGGATATTGCGCGTCTGAATCGCAATCTGGGACTGAATCCGGAGAGCAATTATTGCTTTGGCGAGGGGGGCGCGGGGACGTTCTCCGACGGAAAACTATTCAGCCGAAGTAAGAAACGCGGGAATATGCAGCGTGTGATGGAGTTGTTCCATTTTTTCGGTGCAAAAGATAATGTGCTCTATGAGGCGCACGCGCATATCGGGAGCGACAAACTGCCTTCTATTATCCGTGCCATGCGCGAGTGTATCATCGCCCACGGAGGAGAGATACACTTTGAGACTTGTGTGGATAAAGCGTTATTCCATAGTCTGTCTGTCCTATCTCTGAATAGGGGGAAGGAGGGAGTCCCTGTTATCCTTTCGATAGGACATTCGGCACACGATACGTACCGTATGCTCTTGGAGGAAGGTGTGGCATTGGAGCCGAAAGGTTTTGCGATGGGGGTGCGTGTGGAGCATCCTCAATCGCTTATCAATCAACTGATGTATCATAACCAACCGCAGGAAGTGATTGA
>USNU01000292.1 GCA_900556095.1 uncultured Bacteroidales bacterium
TCAGCGAGATATGCCAGCGTCGCCAAAACTGTTGCGGGTTCTCGGCTTTGTAGGGCGAATCGAAGTTCTTGGGCAGGTAGAAACCCATCAGCATTGCCACACCGATAGCAATGTCAGTGTACCCCGAGAAGTCGGCATACACCTGTAGCGAGTAAGCAAAAAGGGCAAACAGATTCTCAAATCCTGAAAATAGCAATGGGTTGTCAAATACGCGGTCGATGAAGTTAACTGCCAGATAATCACTTAGTATAATCTTCTTCGCCAATCCGTTCAATATCCAAAAAACCGCTATGCCGAACTGTCGGCGGCTGAGACGGAAAGGACGGTATAGTTGCGGAATAAACTCCTCCGCACGCACTATCGGTCCTGCTACCAACTGAGGAAAGAACGATACATAAAAACCGAAATCCAGCAGATTGCGCACCGGACGAATACGCCCATGAAACACATCGGCGGTGTAGGAAATCACCTGAAATATATAGAAACTGATACCTACGGGTAGCACAATCCTATCCACCATAAAACGCCCGCTCTCGGAAAAGCCGTTGCCGATATAGGCAAAGAGGTCAAACACTTCCAACCGGCATCCGAACATATCATTGAGCATGTTCGTAAAGAAATAGGCGTACTTGAAATAGGCCAACAGCCCCAAATCTATCACCACCGAAAGCACCAACCACCACCGTGCGCTGCGCATTTTCTCTTTTGCCCTGCAACGCCCTATCTGCTTGGCTATCAGCCAGTCAGAGAGGGTAACAAATGCTAAAATCAGCAGAAAAAGACCGCTTGTCTTGTAATAAAAGAACCACGATACGAACATCAGAAAGATGTTGCGCAGGTGCAGGCGTCCGGTGCCTCGCGCCTTTGGAAACGCTTCCATGATCAGCGCGAACACGGCATATACGATAGCAAAAAACGCCCAAAAATAGAACTGCGTAAATAGCAGCGGACTATTGCTGTCGAAGGCAAATATATGGTGCAAAAAATGCATATTGTTCAGACCAATTTGTTAAATTTAGAAGCGGATAGTGCATTACTCAAAATCCTCCCTGCCCTCCTAATTCCTAATTCTTTACTCTTTACTCTTTCTTCATAATTAAAAAGTCAGGTGGATGTCAGGTGGATACAATGTAAATATCATTCATCATTATCATCCCGCTCTGCCCTCTGCCCTCTTTATTCTTTATTCTTTATTCCTTATTCCTTATTCATAATTACCTAAAATCCATTCCGCAAGTTTCTCCCCCGCTTTTTCTGCTCCGCGTCGAGTAAAATGCACTCCGTCAGACCCTGCCCAACCGCGTTTCTGCCATTGTATCATGCTGTTCTTTCCGCCCATTGCTTGATAGAGAGAGTAGTACCCTATCTGTTCTTCTTGTGCCATCTTCGCCAATTGTCGGTCCATATAGGGCAGGAGCGGATAGGTCTGTGCCTCTCCGTCTATCAGCGTAGTCATATCGCTCGGACCAACAAACAGAATACTTGCCTCGGGGGCACAACTGCGCACGTATTGTACCTGTTTCCGCAGTTGGTTCACTATCCCGCGAATGGTCGAAGGCTGCTCGTTATAAGGTATTGCATTTCCGCCGAACTGCATGATAATCAGTCTTGTACGTGTCTCGCGGTAGAAACGACTGAGTTGTTCTTGCGATATGTCGGTAAACACGGTTCCTAAGCAACCGCGCATCGGGATATTATCCACTATCACACCCGTGGGGGTCTCCAACGATAGCCCATATACCTCCCCTCGCCCAAGCAGCGTCAGGCTGTAACGCGTCGTGCTATCTCTCAAAACGAGCATACGCGAGGAGGGTAGGGTATCGCCACGCTCACTCACCACACGTATATCGCCCTCGCTCCACAAACGCACGCGGTTGAAATAGCGTTCTGGGTGTTTCTCTTTGCTCATCGGCTCCACAACTAAGTTGATATGTTCCGACCCCGCAAGGAGTGAATCGTTCATCAACGCCACTTGCCCCATCGGACCATACTTTCCGTCTTTTCGCCGCATCGATTTGGGTCCGTACACCAACTGCCTTTTCGGTCCCTGTTGTATGCTCTGTATTTTTCCGTTTATCGTTACCACTTGATGAATCGTGCGGGTGGGGATAGTCTGATGAAGCGGAATCAGCCCCACGCCACCGCCACCGTA
>USNU01000293.1 GCA_900556095.1 uncultured Bacteroidales bacterium
AATACCGCCGATAGAGTCGCCGTCCGCACGAACAGCGCGGATGACCTCCTCAAAACACTCAGGGTTGGTCTCCGTACCGACTTGTATGAGTTCGGCGTGGATATGAATACCTTTGGCACGGAGGATTTGCTTGGCGATACAGCCTGCCACCACTCGCGCAGCGGTTTCCCGCGCAGAGGCACGTCCGCCGCCTCGCCAGTCACGAATACCGTATTTTTGCTGATAAACTTTGTCTGCATGTCCCGGGCGATAGTTCTGTTTGAGCCATTCGTAGTCCTCCGGACGGGCATCACGATTGCGGATAAGAAAAGCAACAGGCGTGCCAAGGGTTATGCCGTCTAATACTCCGCTCAGCCACTCCACCTCATCAGGTTCGTGTTTGGCACGCTCGGACGCACCTACCATCCCATGCCCCGACCGACGCAGGAGTTCGCTGCGGATAAGATTAAAATCGATATGCAACCCCGACGGCACGCCGTCCAACACACCGCCGATAGCCGCTCCGTGCGACTCTCCAAAAGAAGTAAAAATAAAATGCAAGCCAAATGAGTTCATTGTGTGTTTTTATGCAGTTGCTCTGCAAAAGTACTACAAAATTTGCGGGTATGCAAAAAAAAGAGTAACTTTGCACGTTTTGAAAGATACATCTATTATTTTTATCGTATGAGAAAGACCGTTTTTTCAGTATTGCTATTGGCTATAGTGGGACTGCTATGCAGTTCGGCAGGCAAGCGCCCTGTCACACTATTCATGGTAGGGGATTCAACTATGGCAGACAAAGAGGAACTGGATATATCGCCGGAACGTGGTTGGGGTCAGTTGTTCCCGACTTACCTGACGGGCAATATCGTAGTGGAAAACCATGCCCGCAACGGACGCAGCACCAAATCATTTATAGCGCAAGGGCGTTGGGCGGAGGTGATGAATCGCGTTAAAAAAGGCGATATTGTGCTGATACAATTTGGACACAACGATGCCAAACAATCCGACCCCGAGCGATATACACCGATTGCGGATTATGAGAAGAACCTGATGCAGATGATTAGCGAGGCGCAGAAAAAGAAAGCACACGTAATACTCTGCACACCTATCTCGCGCCGCTATTTCAAAGATGGAGTATTCTATCCCCGTCACGGCGGTTACCCCGATGCGGCACGCCGGGTGGCACAACGGATGAATGTGCCTTTGTTGGACATGGAGAGAAGTACGGCAGAGTGGCTGACCAACCTCGGCGACGAACAAAGCAAACAATACTTTATGAACGTGGCAGCGGGAGAGTGTCTCAAATATCCAGAAGGCAAGACCGACAACACGCACTTGCGCGAAGCAGGAGCATTGGAAGTAGGCCGCCAAGCAGCGGAGCAACTGAAAGCATTGGACTTGAAATGGATCTCCAAATATATTACGTTGGATAGCAAGGAGGCGGTTTACACGACACCATGCGGGGTACACTACTAATTTGTAATGTGTAATTTGTAATGTGCAATTTGTAATTGATGAAAAAGCAGATAGTACTATTTTTGTTTTTGGTTATCGGCTCACTGGCTCTGTTTGCAGAACGGGTAGAGATGTTGCCTTTCGGCGATATGGAGCAATGGACGGTACGATATATCAAGGAATCGAAACTGCTTGGCGGAAACACACGCACTCTCTATTGCGTGGCACCGACCGACACTATTCGCAAGAATACACCTTATATATATGGGGTAACCGGCAGTCCATGGTCAACAAGCAATGCATACGCGAATGTGATAGGTATTGAGAAATCGGCTTGTACGGTGGTACCCGAGCGGAGAGAAACAGGTGGTACTTGCTGCCGGTTGGACGTATCGATGTTGGGTGTACGAGTAATTGGAATGATTGATATACAAATACTTGCAGCAGGAACGCTCTATACGGGGCGAACGATAGAACCGATTACCGGAGCAAGCGACCCATACAAAAATATTGATTTCGGTATACCTTTTACGAAGCGTCCGACAGCGTTACAGTTCGACTATAAATGCTTGATTTCACCGGAGAAGTGGGTATGGTATGCCAAGGGGTTGAGCAAACCTCGCAAACAAGAGGGACATGATGAAGCGGAGGCATATCTGTATCTGCAGCATCGTTGGGAGGACGAAGATGGCAATATCCA
>USNU01000294.1 GCA_900556095.1 uncultured Bacteroidales bacterium
CCGCCATACCCGCGAACGCCGCCCCGACCTCTTAGACGAAGAATAAATAGTACATTAGTGACGAATAAATAGTGCCATCACTTATCCAAACAGCAAAAGGATTGTCCTCGCTATGGGGCTGTCCTTTTTTTGTATTTTATCTGTAGTAGAGTTCTCCTTATCTTTATGCTATCAGGTATAGGTGATTGATAGGTGATTCCTCTTATGATATAATCCTCATATTTTAAGGTAGACTCGGTTGTCGGATAAGGTTGACATTTATTGCCCGCCCACTATACAAGAGCCCCCGTAACGTTCCTATACAAAAAAGACTGCCTACACTATAGACAGTCTCCTTTATACTCGGAAATTAATGGATAATTATATGTTCAAAGATAATTAGCGTTCCCAAAACATCACTTTGCCACTACCATATAGTAGTTTTTCTTTCCTTTTTGGAATACGATATACTTGTCGTTGAGCAACGCAGCAGTAGTAATAGGCGTTTGCGAGTCGGTCAGTTTCTCTTTGTTCATCGAAAAACCGTTCGCCTGTATCATCTTGCGTGCCTCACCCTTGCTGGAGAATATACCGGTTTTCTCTGCCAACAAGTCCAATGGCGCAATACCGGAAGCCAGTTCATCGCGGCTCACTTCAAATTGCGTTACCCCGTCAAACACCTGCAGGAACGTCTCTTCGTCCAACTTGTGCAGTGCCTCTGCCGTGGCGTTGCCAAATAGGATATTGCTTGCCTCTACGGCGGCATTGTAGTCCTCCTCGCTATGCACCATAATGGTAACCTCCTTCGCTAAACGTTTTTGCAACGTGCGCAAATGCGGTGCCTGTTCGTGCTCTGCAACAAGGGCTTCTATCTCCTCTTTCTCGAGCGAAGTGAATATTTTAATATAGCGTTTAGCGTCTTCGTCGCCCACATTCAGCCAGAACTGATAAAACTTATAGGAGGAAGTATAGCGGCGATCAAGCCAGATATTTCCGCTCTCGGTCTTACCAAACTTGCCGCCGTCGGCTTTAGTGATCAAAGGACAAGTGAGAGCATACGCCTCACCGCCGCCCATCTTCTTTATGAGTTCCGTACCCGTAGTGATGTTGCCCCATTGGTCGCTACCGCCCATCTGCAATTTGCACCCCTTGTGCTTGTTGAGATATACGTAGTCGTAACCCTGTAGAAGTTGGTAGGTAAACTCGGTGAACGACATACCTTGCGAGAACTCACCGTTAAAGCGTTTCTTTACCGAGTCCTTCGCCATCATATAATTGACCGTAATAAGTTTGCCCACGTTGCGTGCAAAATCAAGAAAAGTATAGTCCTTCATCCAATCGTAGTTGTTCACCAACTCGGCTGCATTGGGTGCCGTAGAATGGAAATCAAGAAATTTCTCCAATTGGCGTTGAATGCATTCTTGGTTGTGGCGCAAGGTCGGCTCATCAAGCAGGTTACGCTCGGCCGACTTTCCACTCGGGTCACCAATCATACCCGTCGCTCCGCCTATGAGGGCGATGGGTTTGTGCCCGCAGCGTTGCAGGTGGCGCAGCATCATAATACCGCATAGGTGTCCGATATGCAGACTATCCGCTGTCGGGTCAATACCCACATAAGCAGCCGTAACCTCTTTGTTGAGTTGTTCTTCTGTCCCGGGCATAATATCCTGTAGCATGCCCCTCCATCGTAGTTCTTCTACAAAATTCTTCATCGATTTGTATATGAATAATATCTTGACTAGTTAAAGAATAAACTTTGCCCAACGCTGTTTACGCTGCAGTTTGCCATCCTCTACATACTTGATAATGTAAAGGTTACGACGCGTAAGTACTCCAATGGGGATAGAATAGATAGTCTGACCGAGATAGGTACGGAACGAATATACCAAGTGTCCGGCGCTATCGTATATGTATAGTCGTCCGCTGTTGGTCGGCTCTTGGATATAGACTGCGTGGGTAGCCACATCGAAATTGATAGAATCGACCGCCAACGAGAGGTGCTTGGTATCCTCTATACTCACGCCCGGCATCGTTGTTACCTCCACTGGGTCGGTTAGGTCGGTCAGATGCTCCTCACACCCACGACCGAGATCGGTACAGCGAATACGATAATAGTAAG
>USNU01000295.1 GCA_900556095.1 uncultured Bacteroidales bacterium
TCGCCCCTTTTGCCCCAAAAGGCAGCACCCAATCTATCCGTGTGAGCAGCGAGATATGGCTATTTATCCCGATTTCTAACCCGATATACGGGTCTAGCATAAAAAACGGTGTCTTGGTGTAGGATGCGTTGTATTCCGTGGTCCGCCCGTCTTTGTCCGCTTTGCCTGTCACTCTCTCGCCGTCGTATGGCACATATAGGCGGTTCGTACTTCCGCCACCGACGGTTATTCCTACTATCGGGCGGACTTTCTTGCCCCAATGACCGTAATAATCGCACAAGATACCGCCGTACCCTGTGCGTATTTGGCTGCCTGTTTTCATTAGTGGCATCGTGCTGACAAACCCCTCCGAACCGATATGAACGTGGTTCAACAGGTGTATGCGTAATGCTCCGCCTATGCCCATCGTTACACCGCTCTTGGGCAGGTTCTCGCCTTTCATCAAAGATGGATTGCGGAACAACTCATCGGGCGATTGGGCAAAAGCATAACCCAAATGCAGCATCATTCCACCTGAAAAACCGGTAAAAACGCGGTTGCGTGAGGTCGTTTCTTCCCCTTTCTTCTCTTTGGTAGAAAATTTCGACTGCTGCTCTTGTGCCGGGAGACACAAGGGCAGCAGTGCGAAAAGTATCAACAGCGACTTTCTGCTCATATAAGCGAAAATGCCACATCCATCATGTGGGTGAAGTTATTTTGTCGTTCCTCGGCGGTAGTTACTTCGCCTGTGATAAGATGATCGCTTATCGTGCAGATAACCAGTGCTTTATTCCCGCTGCGAGCCGCATTCATATAGAGTGCGGGAGCCTCCATCTCGACACACATCACGCCCATGTTGATCCATTTGTCGTTGTGCGCATTCTCTGTATAGAAGGTGTCTGACGAGAATACATTGCCCACCTTGTAGTGGTAACCGAATTTCTCGCAAGCCTCGGCGGCACGGCGGCATAGGTCGAAATCGGCAATAGGTGCAAATGTACCGGGCAGTTCGTATTGCGCGGCGTAGTTCGAGTTGGTGCATGCACCCATAGCAATAGCAAGGTCGCCGATGTGCAGGTCTTTTTGCAGACTGCCTGCCGAACCGACACGGATAATGGTCTTTACGCCATAGAAATTATATAACTCGTAACTATATATACCTATCGACGGAATGCCCATCCCGTGTCCCATCACGCTGACACGTTTGCCTTGGTAGGTGCCTGTATATGCGAGCATTCCGCGTACACTATTCACTTGTACGGCGTTCTCCAGAAATTTCTCTGCCATCAACTTGGCACGCAACGGATCGCCTGCCATAATCACGGTTTCGGCGAAATCGCCGAACTTTGCCCCGATATGGGGAGTAGGTGTGTTGTTCATAATTGTCTGTTTTTTTTACTGAGGTTATTCTATATTCTAATTTGTTCTTTGTTTTTTGTCTTGTCACACGATATATTCCCTTTGTCTCAAGAACTCAATCGCTCTTTCGAGGTCGGCGGGGGTGTCAATACCTACGGTCTCAGTGTCGCACACTGCCACCTTGATTCGATACCCGTTCTCGAGCCAGCGCAGTTGTTCCAAACTCTCAGCCAACTCGGCTTTCGATTGGGGCAACTTGGTGATTTTTCCCAGTATATCTGCCCGATAGGCGTACATACCGATATGTTTGTAATGTTTGCCTTGTGCGAGCCAATCTGCCTTGTCCACCCCGCGCAAGTAGGGTATCACGCTCCGCGAGAAAAGCATTGCTTCGTGCGTCTGTTGCGAGAAAACCACTTTCGGTGTGTTGGGGTTTTCCAGATCCGCCCATGTGTCTTCCGTCGTGAACGGCTTAACCAATGTAGCAATTTCCGTGCCGTTGGCATCACCGTTGGGTTCCAGAAAGCAACCCTCGATGGCTTCTATCTGTTCGGGCTGAATAAACGGCTCATCGCCCTGAATGTTGATAACCACGGTGTCTCGGTCGTTTTGCTCTCGGTATAGCGGATTGGTAATCAGTTGATATGCCTCGAGACAACGGTCGGTGCCGCACTTATGGTCGGGGCGGGTCATCACCACTTTGCCGCCGAAAGCGGTAATATGGTCATATATACGGTCGTCATCGGTGGCTACCACC
>USNU01000296.1 GCA_900556095.1 uncultured Bacteroidales bacterium
TATTCATATGTATCGGTTATGTATCGGTTATGTATCGGTTATCCTACACGCAGGTTGCGGTGAGGGTATGGGGCAACCGGGAGAATTTTAGCAAGGGATAAGCAGTGGTAATTATGAATTATGAGAAAGTGTAATAATTTGCAATTTGTATATTTTATGATGCTCTTGTGTATTTCAAAAAAAGAAGCAGTAACTTTGTGCGCTTGGGGGGTGATTTGTATTGGGCGTAATAGGAGGGAGTGGTAGGGGGATAGACTGTATATATGAGCAACAAAAACGATTCGCTAAAATAAATATCTTATGTCGAACTCACATTATTATAGGAATCCGTACAAAACAGTCCATCGAATACAACTCTTGTGGAACACTTTCGTTTCGTAACATTTCGGAAGATATATTTTCAAAATACACAATACCCAATCAACTGATTATCAACAATCTATACTATTTTATTCGTTTTTATGTTATTGAGCATAATTTTATTCCGGAATAAAAAGAACAAATGAGGTAGTTTTGCAGCGTAAACGAAACCTTATTAAGTTAATCACTAGTCAAATGAAAAAAATCCACTACTCTCTTCTTTTATCAGCTGCTTTATTGGCAATAACAGTCACCACACAAGCAGCAGTGTTGTATGTTACCCCTAACGGTACAGGCAACGGCAAAGCGTGGAATAATGCTATTCCGTCTATCAAATCGGCAATCAGTAGCGCACAAAAAGGCGACACGCTGAAAGTGGCTGCCGGTGTATGGAACGAACAGATTGTTATCAAAGACGGCGTGTCCGTCAAAGGCGGTTTTGATGCTGCTACGGGCAAACGGGACATTGAGAAAAATCCGACTATTATCGATGGCACAGGACTAGATACCTATATCCTTATTAAGTATGACACTCCCTGCAGCACACCTACCTATATAGACGGTCTCACGTTCCGCAATGCGCAGCATACACAATCGTACGGCTGCGGTTATCTGCGCAAAAATGTAATTGTCCAAAATTGTACTATCACAGCGTGTGCAGGCAGCAAGATTGGTGCTTTCTACAACGAGGGAGGTATCATCCGCAACTGCGTTATCGAACTATGCTCTGCCGGCGATGATGCCACCGTGCGCAACTATGGCGGATTGATTCAGAACACCATCTTCCGCGGTAATCAAGGCAAATTCGGTGCAGCGGTATACAACGAGAACGGTGGACGAATGGAGAACTGTTTGGTACACAACAACACCGCTTCGGTAACGGCATGGCCAAACTCCGGGGGCGCATACAACCCGACCGGGTCTATCATCAACTGCACCTTTGCTTGCAACTACGGCAGTCAGTACGCCGGCTTGCACAGCGATGGCGTATGTATCAACACCATCACATGGAACAACCTGCCCGAAGAGGGCTTTGGCGACCCTGCGAACTATGTAGCCGACACCAGTCGCCTATCCGGCAAAAACGCTTCGGATGATGGTTTTGCGTATGCTTATTCGGCTATGAAACTGAGTCGCCAGAATATGGACGCAAAAGGACCGCAATTCAAAGCACCGACCCATTTCGTCGGTATCCCTGTAAGCGATGCCGACATCGCCGCAATGCGTGCAGCCGACTTCTCGCTGATGAGTACATCAAAACTTATTGACCTCGGGCAAGCCAAGGGATCTACCACCGAAGATATCGAAGGAACGAAACGACCGCTGGGAAAAGGGGTAGATGTAGGGGCTTTTGAATACAACCCGTCCGCTCCGACCGTGAAAGTATCGGGCGTCGCCATCACGCTTGACACCCTCCGCATCGTGGAGGAGCAACAGGCGTGGCTTGCCGCAGTTATCACCCCGAAGAACGCTTCCGACAAACAGATCACATGGGCGGTAGCCGACAAGAAGATCGCCACCGTCAGCGACGAGGGGCAGGTTACCGGCGTCAGCATAGGCAAGACAACTATAACCGTTACCACCCGCGATGGTAACAAGAAAGCATCGTGCGTAGTGGTAGTGGACGCCAAACCGGTAGTCATCATCCACCACGAGGTACTCGCCGCCGATACGCTCTACCCGATGGCAAACTACACCGTTCCGTCGTTTATT
>USNU01000297.1 GCA_900556095.1 uncultured Bacteroidales bacterium
GTCGTCGCCGATGTAGTCCGCAATCGTATAGTCTTTTCCCTGTTCTTTCCCTGATGTTACCCCGACGATGTCAATCTGCTGCACCTTGTCTTTCGACAACTGGGTCTCTATGTCAAATTTGCGTATCGAGTCTATCTCATCGCCGAAGAAATCCAATCGGAACGGGTCGTCGTGTGAATAACTGTACATGTCCACAATCCCCCCTCGCACGGCATATTGCCCGGGTTCGTACACAAAATCCACCCGCTCAAATCCTAATTCGCCCAATTTCTCTGTCAAGCGGCTCTGTTGTATCTCTTCCCCTGCTTTGAGGTATAAGGTATTGTCTTCCAATGCCTTAGGCGCAGGCACACATTCCATGATAGCCTCCGGATACGTTACGACCATTGTACATTGCGTGCCCTCTTTTTCGCTCTGTATGCTGATGGTCAATTGGCTGAGTGTCTCCGTCCTTTGTATTGCCAACGCCTCATCCACGCCTTGCCGTCTTCGTTTCGACACGGGAAAGAACAGCACTTTCGCCCCCGCCTCGTCGGGCAGGTTGATGGTGTTCAGGTCGCTGTACATATATTGTGCTTCGTCGGCATTATCCATCACCACAAGCACCGATTGCCCTATTTTGCGTTGGATGGCAGCGAGCAGCATACTTCGGGCTGAGGCGTATAAACCGCTGAGCAACAGGTGTTTCCTGTTGCTTTTACTCAGTTCTTTGCACCCGCTTTCCACTTCGGGGTGCATAGCCATCAGTTCCTCTAATTCCTCTATATGCATATTTTTTTCCTTGTGGGTCAGAATGCCCAACCGATATAATAGTTGATTCCCCAGTTGGTGTCATCGCGATACCCGAAACCGGGAATGTAATAGGGTAGAACACCCTCGTCTTTGGCTTTGCGGGTAAATAGTACTTTGAAACGCAAGTACCATCCCATCTGAAAACCTTCCCATACTTGTACTTGGCAACCGGCTACCACCTCGCCCCAACAATCGGCGTGAAACAGACCGCTGTAGTCGGCACGCGTATCGCCCCAATAGCCGGTATTCAGGCTGATATTTGTCAAATCGTATCCTTGCATAGCAGTTCCCAACCGCAGTCCGACCAACAGCGCATTGCGGTTCTCCGGGTGTTTCTTCAGTCCGTTAATATCCAATCCCACACGTGCAAATCCGCCTTGACCATTGTACTTGCCGCCTTCGGCTTCGGCGTTTGCCATAGTATAGCCCAATTCCAACGCGGGATACAGGCGTTGGATAATGCGCCAGTTCATTGCTATCTCATAACTTTGTACCTTCGCCTTGCTGGTCGCCAATTCCAATATCGTATTGCCTAAATCGGCTTTGAGGCTCATACCCTGATATATAGCACTATCGGCATAGATGCGCGTGCCGTCTTTGTGGCGCGGTATATCTGCATTTTCTGCCCACAGCCCTCCGCTCAGCAGCAATAATGCCACAGAGAGAAACAACCGGATATGTAATGAACCATTGCGCATTATAAATTACACATTATAAATTACACATTGTTAATTGTATATTTTCCTGCTCGTTGTTCTCAATGGCGCTGTTGATTAGGGCTATCGAGTCTATTGCATTACCGCTGTGCCAAACGGTGTCAATGGTGTGGTACACCATACATCCGCAGGCTTGTGAGACAAAATGACGCGTGTTGTCGTGGCGGATAAACAGGGTATCTTTTGTGCCGTGCCACAGGAGTGCAAACGCCGTTACGCACGTATCGGGCCGCAAAGGCAACCGTAGAGCAGACAGATTCCTGCCGTTGTTGTATAGTACGGAATCGTTACCAATACCCTGTACACGTATGCTGTCGAAAGTGTTCTGTTCGGCCGTGGTACCTGCACTATCCTTCTGTAGCCAACGGACACTCACACCCATCGCCACATCGGTATCCTGCCGACATATAGTGTCCGGCCGGCAACCGGTCAGCAGACCACCTCCTGTTACAAGCAGAAGCAGAAACAATTTATATAATCTGTGTATTCTCATAAAGCCCGCAAAGTTACGCAAAAAAAACGACATACGCAAGAGGCAGATACATAAAGAAACCGGCTGTC
>USNU01000298.1 GCA_900556095.1 uncultured Bacteroidales bacterium
CCTGTTACGCACCCGTGCGCCGGTCGCCACCATTCCGTATTGCTACTAAACGTGCTGCCCCTCGACTTGCATGTGTTAGGCCTGTCGCTAGCGTTCATCCTGAGCCAGGATCAAACTCTTCGTTGTAAAAAAATCTATATCCTAGTTCAGAACACTTCTAAATCTATTGTGTACTTTTGACGGGAGTCGATATAACACACATTGTATATATACAACGTATTATCTTTTCCCTGAGTACTCTTCGTACTCACTTGTACTACATCTTGTATGATTGACAATCTTTCAAAGAACATTCATGCGCCTTCGCAAGAGGGTCTCTCTTTCTCGAAAGCGGGTGCAAAATTACTGCTTTTTTACGAACTGACCAAATATTACGAACGATTTTTTGCACTTTCTTCGTAAGTCGCTGATTTTCAATATGAGCGTTTCGAGGGGATTTTTTGAGAAAAAACGTCGGAAGGGACGGTAATTGGCGGGAAATGAGACGTTGATTATTTTTTTTGAGAGGGAGGGAATATGTAATATACGACTACAAAATAATAATGTACGCGCGGGCGCGCGAGAAAAAAAGCGGACGATATAGTCCGAAAACGGACAAAACACGGTATACCGTGTCCTTTTTCAGACTATACCGTGTGTCTGCTTGGGGACGGCTCTTTTTGCCGTCTCGTTGCCGTCTCGTTGCCGTATTTTTAATATATTTATACAGCACAGGGAGGGGGGGACAATGTAGATTTTTGAGGTGGGTATGAGGATTGAGAAATATAACGATGACTAACGAGAAATATAACGATGTACTATCCAATCTTTTATTTATCGAATCAATATCTAACGAAATCTGACCTATATAGTTGTTCCTTAAAAACATACTGTATTGATAATCAGAAAATAGTTACGATTTTTAAGGAACAACTATATAATAGGATTTGTATGGTATGCATATTGCTTACATGATTCAATATCTACACAGAAAGATGCTCCCAAAACGAATTGGGCAGGCAGATGTTAGACAACGGAACAGCCTCGCGGAACAACGGGGCAACTTCAGCGGAAGTATAGCCCGCGATGCCACAGCCGATGGGTGTGACCAAAAATGTGAGTTCGGGGTGCTCCTTTGCAAAAGCGACAAACCTGTCCACAGCAGCACGCATATTATCCGGCCCTTCCATCGTGGGAATAGCATAACTCCTACCTTGCAAGCCCTCACCCTGCCCCCTAATTGCGCCAAAACGCCCGACAGCAAATGCCGCAGCACCGCCATAGTGCATACCACGCACATTGCTGCCAAAGACAAAGACTTCATTGGGGCGCAACTCTGATATGTACTCTGGGGTTAGGCGAGAAGGAATGTTTTGATTATTTGCGTTCATCTTGCTGTTTTCGTGGCTGTTTGATACTGCAGTGTACACCTCGTGGATAATCGTCCAAAACTCTTCGGGTAGGCGGTGATGCACCTCCTCGACAATGGTTGCCGGTATCTCGTGATAGAATGCTTCCGCAATAGCACCCGTGATACAAGCAATAGTATCACTATCCCCGCCCAAGGACACTGCCAGACGGACAGCCGACTCGAAATCATGGCTATCAAAGAACGCCGCCAAGGCTGCAGGCAATGTACCTTGACAAGACACATCGAAATAACATATCGGGCGAATATCATCACAATCACGGCTGAGGTCATAGCCGAAAGTCTCCTCTATATATTGGTACATTTCTGCTTTGGTACTCCCAGTGCGTGCCAGATAGACGGCTGTTGCCACTGCCTGCGCCCCTTTGATACCTTCGGGGTGGTTGTGGGTAATCATGGCAGAACGCCTACCAAGGTCAAGGGCGTCTTCCACAGACTGCGCCAACCAGCCGCACGCCGAAGCACGCATTGCAGAGCCATTGCCCCACGAGTTGTAAGGATGACGGACTCCATACGGGATACCATCAACCGTATCTGTGGACTTGTCACGAAGCGTGATCAAGAACTCCGGCATAAAGAGCCAACGAGAAAATGCACTACCATAACCGGCATCAGGATACTTGTGTCCCCACTTGACAAGGC